>CAZRGJ010000097.1:0-8745 GCA_964599445.1 uncultured Planctomycetaceae bacterium
ACAGGAAGTCGAAAACCGGGAATCCGGGAGTCGGAGATCCAGATCAGATCAAAACCCCAAAATCCAATCCACCATTCAAAATTAAAAAAGGAGAGTTTCGATGAATAATACGATGAAAATGTTCTGCTTCCAGTGCCAGGAAGCCAACGGAAACCGAGGCTGCACTATGGGCGGCATGTGCGGCAAGAAAGCAGATCTCGCGAATCTTCAGGACACGCTCGTTCTTCAGCTGAAAAAAGCAGCGCGTGCGTGGGAAAATGCCGGAGCGCAGAACGTGCGCGAATTCGGCCGATTCGTGACGGAATCCCTCTTCATGACCATCACGAACGCGAACTTCGATGCGGAACGCTTCCATGCCCAGCTTGCCGAGGCGAAAAAATGGACCGGCGAAGAAACAGAACCGGAAGTGACGCTCTGCCAGATCCTCACGTGCGAGAATGAAGATCTGCGTTCTTTGCGCGAGCTTTTGACCTACGGCCTGAAGGGGGTCTCGGCTTACGCACATCATGCGGCAGTCCTCGGATTTGAAGATGACGCGATCTACGCTTTCCTGATCGAAAGTCTCGCCGTTCTTTCCGACGACGCACAGTGCAGCGATCCGGATGCCCTCACTGCCCGTATCCTCCAGTGCGGCCATATCTCGGTCCGGACGATGGAACTTCTGGACAAAGCGAACACCGAAACGTTCGGTACTCCGGCGATCGCTCAGGTCAAACTCGGCGTCGGAAACCGTCCCGGGATCCTCGTTTCCGGACACGATCTGCGCGACCTGCGCGACCTGCTCGAGCAGACGAAAGATGAAGGGATCGACGTCTATACGCACTGCGAAATGCTCGTCTCGCACACATATCCGGAACTCCGAAAATATCCGCATCTTTACGGAAACTACGGCGGAGCCTGGCACCGTCAGAATGTGGAATTCGCGAGCTTCAACGGTCCGATCCTCATGACGACGAACTGCATCACGCCGGTCCAGGACGCCTACCGCGACCGGATCTTCACAACCGGAGCCGTCGGATACGCCGGGATCCCGCACATTCCGGAAAGAAAAGATGGCGAAATGAAGGATTTCTCGCAGATCATCGCACTGGCGAAGACCTGCCCGCCGCCGACTCCTGTGGAAGACGGTGAACTGACGACCGGTTTCGGACACGCGCAGGTCCTCGCGCTGGCGGACAAAGTCGTGGAAGCCGTGAAATCCGGCGCGATCCGTCACTTCGTCGTGATGGCGGGCTGCGATGGGCGGCACAAAGAGCGAGCTCAGTTTACCGAACGTGCCGAAGCACTTCCGAAAGACACCGTGATCCTGACGGCAGGATGCGCCAAGTTCCGCTACAATAAACTGGCACTCGGCGACATCGGCGGCATTCCGCGTGTTCTGGATGCCGGTCAGTGCAATGACTCGTACAGTCTGGCGGTCATCGCACTGAAACTCCGCGATGCGTTCGGTCTGGAAGACGTGAATGATCTGCCGCTGAGCTTCGATCTCGGCTGGTACGAGCAAAAGGCGGTCGCCGTCCTTCTCGCACTCCTCGCCCTGGGATTCAAAAACATCAAGCTCGGTCCGACGCTCCCGGCATTCGTTTCGCCAAACGTCGGAAAAGTTCTTCAGGAAAATTTCGGCATTCACTAACCAACGTTTTCCCAAACGCACCGTCTTGCCGAGGCGGTGCGTTTTCGCATTCCATTCCCTCCATTTCCAGATCTCATTCCCTTTCCCTCTGATCTGGTGTTCCGCTGACTCTTTTCCCCAGCATGACTGCATACATTCCAGCCCGAAAAGGCAGGGATTTTCCGCAAGATCCGGTCTCCCCCAAAGATTTCGTCTGCGTACCCAAAAGAAACGCAAAAATTCGCCCGAAATCGCTTTCGCCCCCCCTTGAAAATTTGCTGTTTCGTGCGATAATGAAAGGAAAATCAGTTTCCGTTTGTTTTGTATCCCGTTTCAATTTGAATTGCGGAAAGTCCCTTGAAAAACCTGTTTCGATATGCGATACGAAAAAGTCTGCATTGAAGCCGCCGTGAATCTTCTGCCCGATGAGATCGTCAGCACCGACGAGATCGAACGGCGTCTTGCTCCCGTCTACGAACGCCTTCATCTTCCGGCTGGCCGACTGGAGCTCATGACCGGGATTCGGGAACGCCGATTGTGGCCTCGCGGGATCCGTCCGGGAACGGTCAGCATTCAGACGGTCAGGAAAGCGATCGAGCAAAGCGGCGTGGATCCGCAGCGTGTTGGTGCACTCATCCATGGTTCGGTCTGCCGCGACTATCTGGAACCGGCGACGGCCTGCGGAGTGCACGAAGGTGCGGGACTTTCGGCAGATTGTCAGATCTTCGACGTTTCCAATGCGTGTCTCGGCATCCTCACGAGCATGATCCAGGCCGCGAATATGATCGAGCTGGGGCAGATCGATGCGGCGATCGTCGTGGGGACGGAGGATTCGCGTTCTCTTCTGGAAACGACGATCGAGCAGATGAACTCGGACGAAACCCTTACGCGGCAGAGCATCAAACCGCTTTTTGCGTCGCTGACCATTGGTTCCGCAAGTGCTGCTTTCGTGCTCGTGAATCGGGAGATCTCCCGGACCGGAATGCGCCTGCTTGGCGGTGAAGTTCTCGCGAATACGGCGTTCTGCCACCTTTGCCGCAGCGACGACAGCGTAAAGTCCGGTGACGCAATGAAGACGGATTCCGAAACACTTCTGGTCCAAGGGGTCGACACGGCGAATCGCCTTTTCCCGCGCTTTCTGGAAACTCTCGGCTGGGAACGGGACGATATTGCGCACTTTTTCTGCCACCAGGTCGGAAAAGCGCATCAAAAACTGCTTTACGATACGCTGGAAATTGATTTTGCCAAGGATTTTTCGACGTTGGAATTCCTTGGAAACACCGGGTCTGCGGCACTTCCGTCCGCGTTCTCGATCGGCCTGGAACGGGGGATCTGCCAAAAGGGGGAGAAAGCCGCCCTTCTGGGGATCGGTTCCGGGATCAATTCCCTGATGCTCGGGATCGAGATTTAATTTCCGTACGCCGCCCCTCCAGGAATCAACGGCGCATTTTGCCCTTTGCTCCGGAAAATTTCATTTTTGTTCCGCATTTCCCGCCAAATCAGCAGGATGCCGGATCTCATGAGTTCCGTGTGCTTCATGTGTCCCGTACATTTTGTGCACTTCAGACCATTCCGCAGATCCAGACGTAAATTTTGTCCAGATTTTCATTCCAAGGAGAACACCATGCCTTTCATCTGGCCTTGGACTCGCATTTCCTGTCCGTTTTGTTTTGAGGAATTTCATCTGAGCGAAGCACCGACCCGTCCATCGGAATCCAAGGCACTTTTCCCCGATGAAAAAATGCGCGACTTTCTTGGGATGACCTACCCGCCGGAAATGCCGATGGTGATCGAACCGCACGGCAGCTGGCTGCTGAGATCCGTGAGAAAATTCCATCTTCCGCTCTGTCGTGAAGTCACGCCCAAAAGCCCGATCCGGATCTGTCCGAAATGCCATCTCTATCTTCCGCAGGCACTCGCCAACTGGAACCGACGCAGCAATATCATCGCGATCGTGGGGAGCCGTTCATCCGGAAAGAGCAACTACTTCGGCGTTCTTCTCAAACAGCTTGAGACCAGATACGCCGCAGAACTGAACTTCGGTTTTCGCCCGCAGATGACCTTCGACGTCCGAGAGATGCGCCGAATGGATTCCCGAAAACTTTACGAGCGCCGCTACGGCCAGCGTCTTTTCCGGGATCATCGTGTCATTCAGCAGACGGAACGTTCCGAAGTGGACGCAGACATCAAGATCCCGCTGATCTACCGGCTCACGCTTTCTCAGATGGTCCGCGGAAAAGAAAGACTCCGCGCGATCGATCTCGTCATTTTCGATGCGGCAGGAGAAGACCTGAGCACGATGCGGAATTTCCACTCTTTCGGACGCTATGCGCTGAACGCCTCCGGCATCATCGTGATGGTGGATCCGTTCCGCTATCCGGCGATTTACCGGAAACTCCCGCCCGAGATCCGAAACAGAATTCCTGCACCGAATGCCATTGGCGGTAATCCGGGAGAGATCCTGGACTACTATCTCAGCTACAAAACGAACGAAAGCGCACTGCGTCCCGACGAAAAAATCAAGACACCGACCGCTCTGGTCCTGACGAAGATCGATATGCTGCGGCAGATCCTTCCGCGTGAAAGTCAGTCGCTTTTCCAGGAAACGAACCATTCCGGAGGATTCAATCGGAAAGTTTGCGAGAGAAAGTCGGACCAGATCCTTCAATTCCTTACGGAGAACGGTGCGGGTGATCTCGCGGCCAACATTCGGACGCAATTCGAAACGAGTTCCTTCTTTGGAGTCTCTGCCCTCGGTGCGATCCCGGAAGGAGAAGCCATTCCGCGTCAGATCCGCCCCATCAACGTCGTGGATCCCCTGCTCTGGATCCTGCATCAGCTCAAGTACCTCAACGCACGCGGCTGATTCCCGGTCGTGTCCGGTATTTCAACGCAGGATCTGACGTAAAGTCCGACGCAGATCTGACGCAAAGTCCGACGCAGGATCCGACGCCAGGATCCCCATTTCCTTTACCTCAATTTACTCAGGATCCCGAAAGGATCAGGGAGGACGCAATGAAGCAGTTCTACTATACTTCGTGCCTCACAGGAGAAAGCATCTCCGGACAAAGCGGCTTTCAGATCCGCGCAGCTTCCGAAACGCTTTCTCAGGAAGAGACGACGGCGTGCCTTCGCGCTCTGAATTTCAAACTGGACGTTCCGTCAGGCTATTCCGGACCGTTTCCGGTCAAGATGCTCTACTGCCGCAGTGAACGAACAGGAAATATCGCGCTCCAAAGTGTCTGGCTCGGCGAAGATCCGCTCACCAAACGCAGCGGCAACTATTTCGCTCACGTTCTGTGCGATCTCCTTCCCGAAATCAATGCCCAAACGGTCCTGGAATGGTGGGGAGCTCCAGAATGGAAACGCGAGAATTCCGGGATCGAAAGTACCGGACTTCCGAAACCGGTCCCCTTCACGCCCGGTGAAACGTTTCGCGATACCATCTTTGAGGAAATGCAGCACGATGCAGAACTTTTCGCGATCTGGGAATTCCTTCTCCGGGCATGGTGGAACCGTCCGGCAAGCGGACGCATTTTCGTCGCGGCAGGTCAGGAAAAATTCGTCAAAGCACTTTGGGCACTCTGCCGGATCCTTCCCGAACCGCTTTGGAAAACGCTCTCATTCTCGACCTACGAGCAGGATGCCATGCTCTCACCGGCAAACATCGTGGGACTCTGGAATCCAACGGATCCCGTCTCCTCCATTCCGCAAAACTGTTTCTCGGGAACCAATGCCGCATGGAATCTCTTCAGCCAGCAGAAAAGCACACTGAAATCAGTTCCCAACTACGTCGAATTCCTGATCCAGTCTGTCAGATCCGGGAAATTTTCCGAAGTGGATTCCTTCCACGCCAATGCGCCAGCCGTCATCTGGACCCGACGTGATTCTACAGAAATGTTCTTCGAGCTGGTTCGGCATCCGGATACACTGGACATTACGCGGCTAAAAGAAATCGCACACTTGCCGAATATTGGGAAATTTCTGATGAAAAATCCCAAACGGCTTCAGATGCTTCTGGAAAACTTCTTCACCTCAAAGCTCCTGGACGTCTGGGAAAACGAGTCCCTCAAAGAAACATTCACGCCATTTTTCGCAGAAGACGAAACCATTCAAAGTCAGTTCCGCAATGGGATCCATGCGCTGATCTGCAGAAAGATCTCTCAAGGGGACGTCCCCGTCCTTGACAGGATCTTCTCCCGCTGGCTTTCCAAATTCGGGCTTTTCGGTCTGGGATCCGAAGATTTCTGGTCTCATTTTAATTCCGATCCGCAAAATATTCCGGAATCGGTCTACCTTTGGGCCTATCCAAAAGCATTCCAGACTGCGTTTCTGCTTTCGGAGCCATCCATGCAGATCGAATTCATTTCCCGCTGGGCATTCCGAGGCGACGATACCCGCTGCGAACCGCAAATGGAAGAGATATTGCGCTCACCTTTTCCGCATATCGTAAAACTTGAGCTTTACCGTCGATTTTTTGAGATCGATTTTGCCGGAAATGATGAAAATCTCTCGGAACTCTACTTCTCGCAGCCCCATTGGAACGTTCTGCTTCTCGCCAAACTTGGGGATCCGCAGCGTCAGAATTTCCTGCGGCACATCGTCCCGGCCTGCGGTCAGGAGCTTCTTGAAGCACTTCAGGCTCACCTTCTGGAACTTCAGAGTGAAAAAAAGAGCTGGAATGAGGAACTTTTTGCGATTTTCTGCTGGCTCTTGACGCTATCTTCCATCTCCGTGACGGAATCGGCAGGCAGATTCGCCAAAAAACTTTCGCCGGAGAATCTCATGCACATGAAAGAAGCCATCAGCCGCAGAAAAGATATCGAGCAGCTCATTCAGATGAAAGCACTCAAACCGATTTTTGAGGAACCGGGAACTGGCTGGGGAGGAGTCTTTAAAAAAATGTGGGGGAAAAGTTAGAGAACGAACTGAAATCGGACAGAGAACGAACTGGATCGGGGATAAAGAGCGTACTGAAATCGACATCAGCGTGCGCACTGAATCGGGCAGTGTGCGAAAAAAACAGCACATCCGGCCAATACGTACCGGTTCGCCGCAGCAAAAAAGCGCAAATGGCCATGAACCATTTACGCTTTTTATTTTTCTCGCCAACACGTCAGGGAAAGCTCATCCGAGATTCTGAAAAGCGACCTGACGTCCAAAGTCTTTCGTCACGAAATCAGCCAAAATAGCGTTTCAGCAGACCGGCGAACGCGGCACCATGACGGGCTTCGTCTTTCGCCATTTCGTGCACCGTATCGTGGATCGCATCATATCCGAGCTGCTTCGCACGCTTCGCGATGTCGAATTTCGAGGAGCAGGCACCAGTTTCGGCATCGACACGCATCTGGAGGTTTTTCTGCGTGCACGGAGCGACGACTTCACCCAGGAGTTCTGCGAATTTCGCAGCGTGTTCCGCTTCTTCAAAAGCGATCCGTTTGTACGCTTCGGCAATTTCCGGATAACCTTCACGATCCGCCTGACGGCTCATCGCGAGATACATTCCGACCTCAGCGCATTCACCGGCGAAATGAGCACGCAGACCAGCCATGACTTCTTCGTCTTCCACTTTGCCGTCACCGATGGCGTGGACCGTCACGAAGGACGGGAGATCCATTTTCGCACCGGAATTTTCAGTGCTCGCGGACACAGAGGTTTCCGCCATCACGTCGAACATTTCCGGGCCAACGCCGCACACCGGGCAAGCAGCCGGAGCTTCGGAACCTTCATGAATGTAGCCGCACGCTTTGCAGATGTATTTCATTTTCTCTCTCCTTTATGGTCTGGTGTGTGTTTATTTTGGTTTTCCAAAATTTAGTTTTCGTTTCCTGTGAGGCTGATTCTCTCAACCTCATACGATACATTATACCAAACTTAATCTTTCTGTCAAGGGGGAATCCGGATTTTTTTGGGAAAAACTAAAAAAAACTCAAAATTTTAAATTTTCTTTTTCAGACCCCAATTTTTTGATCCGAAATGGAAGGTTTCTGATGTTTTCGAGGCAAAATGAGTCGAAAATCAGCCCCACTTCCCAATTCCGTCACGACTTCAGCCCGCCCGCCGTGGAGCTGTGCGATATGTTTCACGATAGCGAGCCCAAGTCCGGTCCCGGGGGCATGTGTTCCTTTTTCGCCGTATACGCGGTAAAATCGTTCAAAGATCCGTTCGGCATTCGTTTCGGCGAGGCCGCATCCATGGTCTTTCACAGAAAGGACCAGGTTTTCTGCATCAGCCTCTGGAAATGCTGCGTCAGCAGTAGAAGAATCGGTCCAGGCAGAAAGCTCGACAGTTTGCGAGCCGGAGTATCGCAGCGCATTCATCAGAAGATTCGTGACGGCCTGTTCAAGAAGTCGCGGGTCTGCGAGGATCGACTCCCCAAAACAGCGTCCCACATCCATCTGAATTCCCGACTGCCGAATCTCTTCCGCGCAGTTTCCGAGCGCATTTTGGAAAATATCCGAAAGGAAGACTTCCTGAAATCCGGATTCAGGGATCCCTTTTTTCTGCGCCTGTTCCAGCGAAGCAAGCGAGAGAATGTCCTGCACGAGCCAATTCAGCCGTTCCGCCTGATGCGCCAGCATTTTCAGGCACGCGTCACGCATTTCCGGGATCTCCTTCGCGCCATCTTCAAGTGTCTCGACGGAGGAAAGAATGACGGTCAGCGGAGTTTTGATCTCGTGGGAAACATTCGCGATGAAATCCGAGCGATACGATTCCAGGACCGTCAAATCACCAATTTGCCTGCGCAGCTGCTTCGCCATTTCAGAAACCGAAAGCGCTAATGGCCGCACGACGCCTTTTTTCGGCACAAAAACCGGCCCGGACAGATCTCCGGAAGCGATCTGCGCGGCACTTTTCTGAAGTTTATCCAAAGGAAGACTCAAACGAAACGCAACAAAATGCGTCAGCACAAGCACAAGACCGACCCCAACAAATCCCGCAAGCAGAATGTTCCAGACACCCCAGCGGAGTGCCGTAGAAATCGGCTCTACCGGCATGGAGATCTCCCAGTTCACCAAAGTATCCCGGCACAGAACCTTCCCCAGGCAGAAAAGCCGCCGTACTCCGGACTCATTGCGCAGTTCGACAGTCGGTCCGTACTCTTCGATTGCCTGAGGATGAGAGGCTGCGGA
>CAZRGJ010000098.1:0-3663 GCA_964599445.1 uncultured Planctomycetaceae bacterium
TGTTTCAAAAGAACCAACCACCTGATTATTTCCTGGAAAGTGCCAGGGCAAGTACGTTTTGCCTGTTTCGAATACTGCAGACACCTTCTGGTTTCCCGTAAACTCTGCAATTTTCGTGAATTTAAGCAAATTCTGCCGAATCCTCCTCATTCGGTAATCCTCTCCATTTACAGAGTATCGGAGTTCCCTTAAAAAAACATCGAAAGATTTACATTTGGCCGTAAAAAAGGAAGAATGCCTAAAGATTGCCTATTTTGTGCAGAATTGGCGACTGGATACGCGCGATCGTAGGAAGTAGGTGGTGTATCTTATCCTTTTTCACTCCTTTAAGTCTGGAAAACTAAAAAAACAAGAACCTCTGCCTTCGTGCAGACAGAGGCTTGCGAATTTTTTGCAAAAATTTTCCGGAAATCGTAAAGTCCTCCCGTCAACAGTCTCTCAGATCTGTGTGCAGATTTTTTCTGTGGATCCTGCCGCGATAACTTTTGGGGATTCTTTTCAATGTTTTTGATGAGATCCTTCATGGATCCCCGAACCCCGAATCATTTTCCCAAGCCAATCTCCGGTTTAAAGTCACGGATAAACGACCGGAACAGCGGATCAGCCGCGGTCACGGTAAATGATGCGCCCTTTGGTAAAATCGTAGGGACTCACTTCGACGATGACTTTATCGCCGGGGACGACACGAATGTAGTTTTTGCGCATTTTTCCGCCAAGATGGCAGAGGACGATGTGCTCGCTGTTTTCGAGCTGAACGCGAAAAGCGCCGCGGACGGCTTCACGGACGATACCGGTCACTTCGATCGCTTCTTCTTTGTTGGATTCGCTCATTTAAGCCTCCAGGGTTAATGAAGTCAGGCTCAGCGGGGAACTTCCAGACCGCCAGGGTGGAAGGCGCACCACGAGACAAAATATTTTCGCTGAAACAGCCACCCATTATACTCAATGTACAAAAAAAATCAAGTGGGGTCTATGGAACGGCGGGAAAAGAAGTGAAATTTTTTCAATATTTTGCCAAAATGCTCTAGCATAAAATGGGGGATCCTGCTATAGTGCATAAAATTGGAGTTTTTTTATCCTTTTGCGACGTATTTTTAAGCAGATCCATTTTGATTTTGCATGGCCTGGCCGAGCTTGCCGGGCCGCGAGTATTTTCATTTTAAATTTTTTATGCTTTATCCGTTACGAGTTACGCCAATTTACCGATCCGCCATATGGGGAGGACGCAAACTGGCGGCCCTTCCCGGCCGTGATCTGCCTTCATGTGCGCGAATTTCCGAGTCTTGGGATGTTTCCGGGCACCCAAAAGGGATGAGTATCGTCGAAAATGGCCCGCTGGCCGGCTGTTCCATTCACGAAATTTTTTGCCGATACCGCTCCGAGCTTCTTGGACGTCATGCGGATCTCCCGTTTGAGCGATTTCCGCTTATGGTGAAATTTCTGGACGCGAATCGTCAGCTTTCGGTGCAGGTCCATCCGGATGCCGAATATGTGGCTCGCGAACGGTGCGGCGATGCGGAAAAGGCGGAAGCCTGGGTCATTCTGGAAGCCGTTCCGGGAAGTCGGATGGCACTTGGGTTTCAGAAGCCGGTCTCGCGTGAAGATGTAGCGGAAGCCGTCCGGAATGAATCGCTGGAGTCGATCCTTGCGGAACGTGAGCCTTTGCCCGGGGAATGCTATTTTCTCCCCCCGGGGACGGTCCATTCTCTCGGTTCCGGGATCTTTCTGTACGAGATCCAGCAGTGCAGTGACCTTACGTTCCGGCTCTACGATTGGAATCGCGAAGATGAGCATGGGGAACGCCGTGAACTTCACGTTTCGCAGGCTCTGGAAAACCTGAAGCCGGAGTATTGGAGATCTGCTCCAGTGCCTCCCAAACAGGTGGAACCGGGAATGGAAGTACTTTTGGAAGAAGATGTCCTTGCTTTGGATCGACACTCTTTTTCCGGAGAAATGCCAACCCGGATGCTCGATTGTGCAGATTCGTGCCGGATCCTGACGGTCATTTCAGGTTCGCTGAGGGTGGAGGGACTCGATCGGGAACTGGTTTGCGGCGGATCGGTCATTTTGCCGGCTTCATTGGGGAAAGTTTGCCTGGAAAGCCGGGAGGCTGTGGTTCTGGATGCCCATCTTCCGGTACGGGAGGACAAAAAATGAGTGTGCGTTCCATGTTTGAAGATCGAAGAAACGTCTTTCTTTGCGGTTTGATTTTGTGCTGCGGGACCCTGCTTGGGGAATGTGCCGGATGCGCGAAGAATGAAGCATTCGGAGTACCGACACTGAAGCATGATCCCCAGAATATTCAGATCCAGCGTGCAACCCGTTTCGATCCCTATCCAGACCCCAATATTGGACCGGAGATCCACGGCGCGCGTCCCTACGGATTCGATGATCCAAGTACGGAACGGATCGTGCCGACGAAATTCCCGCAGCGTTGACCGATGAAATTCCCGCAGTACTGAATCTGGCTGAGAGCCTGAAAAAACAGAAAAAAGAAACGCAGTACGGAGACTCTGATGCTTTGTACTGCGTTTTTTGTCTGGAACGTCTTTCGATCTGCTGCAGTTAGGCCGTTTCACGGGAACTGTGAACTTTACGGAAACCGAACATTCCGAATGCGCCAAGGATCAGCATGAGCCACGCCGCCGGTTCGGGGACCGAGCCGGAAGAACCGACCGCCAAGTTGCCGTCTGCGGTGAGGAATGCCATCAGGCCGGTCGAAAGATTGAGCGGTACGCCCTCCCAGAAATCGGCAGAAAAACCTTCCGTCAGCTGGATCGTCCGGTCGCCGATATCTGCGCCGTCTGCCAACAGAATGTCGATCGACTCCAGAGTTTCTGTTTTATTGAGGATCCCTGCGTCGATGATGAGCTGGTCGAAATCGTCGGCGGAGAAAACGTCGAAGGCGAGCGTGCCGCCAAGGAAAAGTTCCCCGTTTCCCGTGAACTGGATCGTTGAACCGGTCTTTGCGTTAGGTGCGCCGATGCTGAGCGTCGCGCCTTTTTCAAGATCGAACGTGCCTTTCAGCCCATTCGTTCCGAGGGTTACGTCATCCTGCACGTGCATCGTGACGCCGTCCAGAACGCGCAGTACGCCGCTTTTGACGGCCGTCGTTCCTTCGTAGGCGACCGTTCCGCCGTACGTTTTGCCGTCCTTTTCGAGCTTGCCGAAGGAAAGCACGCCGGCGTATCCCTGCTGGTCTTCATGCTTCGTTAGTGAGCCTGGACCGGTCACGTCCGCGTAGAGCGTCATTCTGTTTCCGTTTTCGACGTTCCCGTTGTTGTTTGAGCGGGTCGAGATCGCCGCGCCGTCGTCGAGGAGCTTCACCGTTCCATAGACGTAACTGTTAGACGCGCCGTCGGAACGCAAGGCTGCCTGGTAGCCCGTGTCATTTTGGTATCCGGCCGAGGAACCGAATTCCAGATTGCCATAAACCGTGGAATTGCTCAGATAGAGCTGGCCCTGATCGTCGATCCGGAGCGTCGCGTTTTCACCAAAGTTGACGGTCCTGCCGCTCAGCATGACGCGGTTCGCGCTGCCGGACGCGGCTTTCAGAAGGACCGTTCCGGTGAATCCGCTGAAATCCGCGCTGATCGTGTTGGACGGACCACCGGAGTATGCGTACGTTACCGTTCCGTCTCCCGTGATCTTTCCGCCCAGTGC
>CAZRGJ010000098.1:3673-8659 GCA_964599445.1 uncultured Planctomycetaceae bacterium
GGTGAACACCGCATCCTTCGCGACGTGGATCGTTCCGGAGTTTGTGAGGTTTCCGGAGGCGATGAATTCCCCGTCATTCACGAGGATCGTGCCTTCGTTGGTGAGCGCGCCTGCGTAAGTGTAGGAGTTGACACGGCGGTAATCCAGTTTCGCACCGGATTTCACTGTGGCCGTGCCGGTTCCGAGCGTCCCCGTCGTGCCGTCGTATGCCGTCCCGTTGATGGAACCGACGTAGCCGAGCTGGACCGTACCGCCGTCGATCACGGTGTCTTTCCATGAGTTCGTGCCGGTCAGGAGGATCCAGCCGTGGCCCACGTTGTCGTTGAGCGTCAGCGTGTAGTCTCCCGAAATGTCGCCGGAGATCGCCCCCCACCCGATTTTGTCGCCAGCTCGCGAATTGAAGAACGTATTGCCAAAAAGTTCCACGTCGCCAGTGACGTTCGTGAGGGCCACGTTTCCCGCCGTGTTCAGCAGAGCCTGAGCCTCCGCGGAAAGCGAGCCGTGGAAACGGATCGCGCCGCGGTTTTCCGCATGTCCAGTGCCGGAGATCTGGATCTTGCTCTTGAAATCCGCGAAATAGTTGGTGTCGTAGAACATCAATGACGCGCCGGGATTGATCTTTACCGTGGCCTTTTCGCCGAAATTATCCGCATTCGTGTGTCTCGTTCGTCCCTGCTGGATCTCAAGAACGCCTTCAAATTCGCTGAAATCGTAATTGTGGAGATTAAAATCGGAACTGCTGCTCGGGTTGGTCAGGTAAACGTGTCCGGATCCTTTCAGGAGGATGCCCTGTGCTTTATTGCTCGACGCGGCAGGCATCCGGATCGTGCCGGCATCCGCGTTGATCGTACCGACGAAATTCGTCAGTGAACCGGAAAAAATAGTCGTCCCCGGCCCTTTGTTCGTGATGATCCCGCCGTTAGAGGCGATCTCGTTCGGGATGGTGAATTCCGTGGTTTTGTTGATCGTGAGCTGGCCTGCGTCGCGCGTGATGCTTCCATCGACGGCCTTTTCGCTGAGCGTGATCTTACCGCTGCCGAGCGTTCCGTTTCCCGCAAGCTCGATGTTCATGTGCTGGATGTCCGTCGTTCCGTTCCAGCTGTTCGTGCCGGTCAGGACGATCGTGGCGTGCGTGTTCTCGGCAGCCTGAAATCCGCTGAAGACCATATTGTCCTTCGCGGTGTCGCCCGCAGTGTGTACGCCCGTGATGTTTCCGGAGATCGTGTTTGTGGAGATCTGTCTGTCCAGACGCGCACAGATTTTCGTGTTTCCGGAGAGCGAAATGTCGCCGGAGATCGTTTTGCCGTTCGCGTCGAAGCGGATCTGGCCCAATCCATCATACGCGGCTCCCGCATCGTGCAGGTAAACGTTCGCCTTAAGGTCTTCATTGAGCCAGAGCTGTGCACCGCCGGAAATATCGAGCGTCGTGTTCTCGCTGAACGTGGAGTATCCGGAACCGCGCAGACGCAGATTCTGATTTGGTCCCAAAACGACAGTTCCGCTGAATCCTGTGAGATTATTCATCGCTTTCTGCGGATTGTCGTATTGTGCGGTCGGAGCCAGAATGAAAGACCCCGTCCCGGTCAGCGGGTTGAAGATCCACGCGGTGTGCGTGACGGACGCTCCTTCCGCGAGATGGAGCGTGTAGGCCGCGTATTCGCTGGGAAGATCCGCGTAATTCATGGCCTCATTTTCAGCCAGCGTCACGATCTGCGTACTGGCGTCGACCGTCCATGCGGAAACGGTGTTCGGCAAAATCGCCATCGCAGGCGAAAAAACGCAAAACAGGGCAGCTGCACGCTTCATGTTTTTAGCGGAAACAAAACGGTTTTTCATTGGTGTTTCTCCGTGTTTTCAAATGCTGCGCGTGAACGGGGCTGCGCAGTCTGGCTGATTGGATCTTGTTCAAAAGGAGGGGGAATGGATGATTTCAGGAACGAATTTTGCGGCGCAGTCCGAAAATGGAGAGTCCGCCGAGGATCAGGAGGAGCCACGTTGAGGGTTCCGGGACTGTCGCGGAATCAAGCGCGACGGCGTAGAGTGCGCCGTTCTCGACGTACGTCGAAAGAAGACCTCCGTCGTATGCAAACTGGATCCCATCGGAGAAACTGACGTTCTGCAGGATGTCGTCCGTCAGGTTCGGTGCACTGATGAGGAGGAATTCGTCACCAAGTTCCACAGCACTGCCGTCTGTCGAAGAGACGAAGATTTCCGTTCCGGTAAAGTCGGCGTCACCGGTGATCTTCAGCGTGTCTGCCGTTTTGTTCGCGCCGATTTCCAAGTCGATGAGACCGTCCGTCAGCTTCAGTTTGCCGTCCACCGTCAGCTGAGCGATCGTACCGTCGCCGGGAGAGATGGTCAGTCCCGCCGTATCGATGTTTCCGACGATCCGTCCGGAACCTCCGAGGGTTCCCTGGGTCAACGCCGCTTCGATGACGTCCGTCATCTGCCAGCCGTCGTGATTCACGATGAGCATTCCTCCATCCGCGATGGAGAACGTTGATGGATATTCTGCCGCCGGCGTGTTCCCGGATGTGAAGTTGGCCGCGTTGTCCAGCACGAGTTTCGCGCCGTCTGCGATGGAAACGTTGATGCCGTAGAATGTGTTTCCGTTATTCTGCGGAATGAGTTTACCATTTCCGCGGAAGTGGACCGTCCCTTCGTCGATCTGAAGCTGACGGTATTTATTTTCGTTTTCGATGTAGAGCGTTCCCGCACCGGTCTTCCGGAAACCGATGTCGTGGGTCATCCTGTTGTACACGCCGCCGGAAAGCGTCAGTGAACTGTCGGCTTCCTGAACATCGATGGAACCCAAACCCGCATCGTAAAGGTAGAGCGTCGAGGAAATGGACGCATGAGCATCCGTTCCCTGAACGCGCAGCGTCTGATTTCCGTCCCCGCGGAAGTTGAAGTAAGCGTCTGCGGCACCGTTGGAGATTTTTCCGCCGCCGATGAACGTGATCCCGCGGCTCCAGCCGATCGAGCAGTCGCGTCCCGCGATGATCAGTTCGCCGCCGTCGTAGATGGTCATCGTACCGGTGTGGTCGCCGAGACCTTTTTCCGCGAGTTTCAAAACGGCAGCATCCCCCGCTTCGGAACCGATCGTGACGGCGGCCGTTTTGTGTGCACCGGCGTACTCCGTGTTATTAGCGCGGCGGTATTTTTGATTGATGTTGACGGTTCCGGAGACGACGTTCAGCGTCGAGAGCGACGTATTCGCGGTATTCAGGTCCACGACCGCGCCGTTGGTGACGGTCAGCGACGCGAAACCGGCCGTGTTTGACGCAAGTGCAGCATCGGCTGCGTTTTCCGCTTTGCCGACGGTCATTTTCCCGCCGGAAACCTCAACCGCGCCGGAGGTCGGAGCGTTTTCCAGGATCGTGAGCGTTCCGGCTCCTGTTTTGCGGAATCCCTGGTTTCCCATGAGGTCGCCGGAGATCGTGATCGTGCGGTTTTCACCGGGCTGGAAGGTCAGCGCACCGGAGGAGTTGCGGTAGTCGATATTTGCCGCGATGGTCTGCGTCGCGGCCTCTGCGGAGGCGGAAGCGGTTCCGAAATTCACGGCGTACTGGTTGCCCTCACCGCGATTTTCAAAGTAAAGTGTCCCGAGCGTGTCTCCCGTACTGGCTGTGCTGCCGTAGATATTGAATCCGCCGCCTTTCATGTGCGTCTGGTCGAATTTGACCCGATGCCCGTTCGTCTCGAGCGTGCCGTTCAGGTTGACCGTTCCGCCGTCACGGATGCCGATCATGGAATCGCTCATTGCCGTGACGGTCCCATTGAACGTGTTGACGCCGCTTCCGATGATCGCGCCGCGGGGATTGTCGCCGCCGGCCAGATTTCCGTCTCCGTAAATGGTGAAGTCCGCGTTAAACGTACCGTTGCTTCCCCAGAAAGTCGTTCCTTCGTTCACGAGGACCGACGTCGTTCCGCCAAGTGTGCCTGTGTTAAGCCGTGCGTGACGTTTCAGCTCGATCGAGCCGGTGAATCCGGAAAGGTCGGAAATGTAGTTGTTTTTGTTTACGCTGCGTGCGTGGTCGGCGTCCAGGATCAGTTTTCCGCTTCCGCTGATCGGATTGGAAAGCGTCGTGTCATTATTGTACTGGTTGTGCCAGATGAGCGTTCCGTTTTCGTTGATCGTGATGGCACCGGACCCAAGAGCGTACTTTTTCGCGTTGATAGTCATGTCCTGGTACGTGCCGTCGTCCTGCATTCGGACCGTTCCGCCGTTGATCGTGAGTCCGCCGGAGAATGTGTTCAGTCCCGCAAAAACGAGCGTGCCCGCGCCGTCCTTCACGACTGCGCCGCTTCCGGAAATGACGCCCGTGACCGTCGTCGTACGTCCGTCTTCCGGAGCGAAGACCATGGCCGTCGCCGTGTTGTTCTGCTGAATGTTCGCCGCGATGGTCTGGTCACTGTCGAGTGCCGCGAATTTCAGCAGATGGGTGGAGTCACCGGAATTCCCCGTTGCGAACACCTGATTCCGATTGTCGATCGTTCCCGCGGAAACATTTCCGGAGACGATGAACTCCCCGCCCTTGTAGTGAACGTTGGAGAAATAGAGCGTTTTTCCGTTCAGCACCAGATCATTCGTGAAACTCACCGTATAGGCGTTGGCCAGTCCGATAAGCGAATCCGATTCGAGGGTCGTCGTGCCGGAGAATGTCGTGTTTCCCTCGATTCTGAGCGCACCGCGCTGTGCGCCGTCGCCGCCTGCGCCGTTTCCGTAGCCGTTCAGGACCAGTGTGTTTTTAACTTCTCCCTGATTATCGCCCCAGCTGATCCCCATTTCCGAGCCGGATTCAATACGAATGGCCGAGATCTTGTTGAATTGTTCGTTGTTTTGGGAAGACCATTGGAACCGCGCATTGTTTCCGAGTTCCAGCGTGCCGGTGAAATTATTGAGTTTGGAATCCAGTGCGTAGTTCGTGTTTCCGTGATTGGAGTGCCGCTCCAGACGCAGAGTTCCCGCGCCGGTGATCGTGT
>CAZRGJ010000099.1:0-663 GCA_964599445.1 uncultured Planctomycetaceae bacterium
GCCCAATGTGCCGATGCCTCCGGGAAAAAGAGCACGTTTCGATCGGAAGGCCCCCAAATGCTTTCAGATTCCATTTTCCGCCCGTTCCTCGTACTCATCTCTCGACAGAAAGGTCCCCGACGCTAGATGAAAGACGCTGATGGCGGCGCACTCCGGACAGATCCAGTACTTTTCCGGCTTCACGAGTGAATTTCCGACCGGAAGTCCGCAGGCTGTGCACTCTAGCTTGGGTTTCAGACGCCGAAACCGTTCCATCTGCCAGGCCGGAGCCGATCTCACCGGGTCTCCCGCTTTTCCGGCCTGCGATTTACGGTACTTCTGGCGAAACGTCTTCACGTCCTCCTTCGTGAAGGGATTTCGGATCCGGGCAGCCTCCTCTTCCGTCAGAAGTTTCCCGCGATAGAAGAAAAACGGCTTGCGGCACGTATCGCAAAAACGCCGACGAGTGTAGGTCAGATGGACCGGTTCCCCGCAATGCGGGCAGAAAAGCTCCACGTCCCCCTCGCCGATCTCCTCGACACGCTCGCCGATCTTCTGCGATGCCGACGCGACCGTCTCGTTTTTCCCGCCGGGACGCAGTCCCAGAAAGTCCGAGTACGCATTCTGCCGCGGAGTTGGCCGGTTGAACATGATGTCTGCCTCCTGATGGATCAAAAAACGAAA
>CAZRGJ010000099.1:673-8584 GCA_964599445.1 uncultured Planctomycetaceae bacterium
GAAATGCACGAGTCTCCCGGCCTCGGAAATCGTTCCGCAAACCGGTTTCAGAGTTCCCCAAAACCGACTCTCAAACGTTTCCCCAAACCCGTTTCGCGGGCGTCCGCCGTAATTCACGGTCCGTCCGCAGCAGTCGAAAGGGGATCCCATTTTCTTCCGCGTATCGATGCCCTGCAGAGTCAGAAACGGCCAGGAACATCAGTTTCGCGCACTCCTCAAATGCATTGTCCGCGATCTCCGTCACGCTTTCAGGGATCCGTAATTCTCCAAGCTCTCCGCACCCGGAAAATGCCATTTCCCCAATGAAGGTGAGCGAGTCGGGAAGCTGGACCTGAGAAAGTGCCGTACACCCGGCAAAAGACGCTCTTTCGATCCGCGTGACGCCATGCGGAAGCGCAATGCGCTGCAATGAAACACCGTCCAGAAACTGCTCCTCACCAAGAAATTCCAGCGTTTCTGGAAGCGTCAGCTCTTCCAGTAAAGTGCAGTGCCAGAATGTATGCTCCTCCAACCGGCGCAGTCCCGCAGGAAGCCGAACCGTACGGAGTGCCTTGCACTGACTGAACGCGAAAGATTCGATCTCCGTCACGCTGTCGGGCAGAGTCACCGACGTGAGTTTTTCATTGAGCGCAAAAGCCTCCATTTCTATCCGGGTCACGCCGTCCGGAATGAGGTACTCCCCCGATTTCTGTACTGGGCAGCAGAGGAGTGACCGCATATCGTGCGAGTAAAGGATCCCGCCCACACTCCGAAAATATACGTTCCGCGCGTCGATCTGGATCTCTTCGAGCAGCAAGCATGCTCCAAACGCCGTCATGTCGATCTCCTCAACACCGGCAGGAAGTCGGCACACTCCAGACTTTCCCTCTGGAAAACGGATGAATTTCCGGCCGTCACGGGAAAAAAGCAGACCGTCGATGCTCTGGAAATGCAGATTTTCTTCAGAAACGCGAATTTCCTCAAGCGCACTACACCAGCCGAACGGATTGTGCCCCAATTCCATCAGCCCAGCCGGCAGCGTGACGGAACGGAGCTTTTCGCAGGAATGAAATGCCGCATGCCCCAAATACGCCAACCCATCAGGAAACGAGACGGACTCCAGTTCCCCGCATCCGAAAAATGCCGATTCATCAATGAAGACGAGGTTCTCCGGAAACGTCAGGCACCGCAGTTTTTCGCAAAACTGAAACGCAGAAGCCCCGATGTGCGTCAGTGTCCCCGGAAAAGAGACCCGTTCGAGAAACGCGCAAAATTCAAATGCGGAGTCTCCAATGTGCGTCACCCCCTCCGGAATGACGGCCTCCGGTCCTTCTCCCAGAAAACGCAGGATCCGAACCCGCTTTTCTGAGATCTCAAACTCAAACTCAAACTTTCCCTGAAGTTCTGCTTCCAGCCGTCTGCGAACGTCCGAAGCCGAAAGACCTGGATCCTTCATGGAATCTCCTTTTCCCCGCAAGCCAAACCGGACTGCCCCACCGAACGTTTTGCCTGCGGTACAATAAAATGGCAGCTCAGCGGCTCAGCTCGATGATCGCCATACTCGCTTCATCGTTGGGATTCTGGAAAACTTTCTTTCCGCTGACCATATCGAGCGCGATCTGCCGACGGACGGAGTACCCTTTCTGGTCGCAGAAATGGTGGAAGTCCGCGAGGGTCAGGAAACGAACGTCTTTCGTGTTGAACCACGATTTCGCGCTATCGCAGCCGATCTCCGGCATCCGTCCGTCCTTGAAGAGGCGCGTTCGCCACGGAAGGTACGCGCTGTTCGGGAAACTCACGATGGCGAAACGCCCGACACGCAGCATTTCCTCCAGAACGTATTCGACTTCCCGGATCGTCTGAAGCGTGCAGGACAGCACGACGTACTCGTACTGACGGTCGTGGAATGCTTTCAGCCCCTCATTGATGTCCTTCTGCACGACGTCCAGTCCGCGGGCCACGCATTTCTGGATGCACCGCTCGCTCAGCTCGATCCCCATCAGGCGGCTTTTGTCGCTGCGCTGACGCAGACGTTTCAGAAGGTCACCGTTCCCGCAGCCGAGGTCCAGAACGCTCGCGTGCTGCGGAATGAGTTCCAGGATCGACTCAAAGTCCTGACGTCCGTCATGCGAGCGTCCAAATCCGTCGTGCAGTCCAGCCGGTTCTCCGGTATTTTGCGGAACACACGGTGTTTCGTGGCGGTCGGCGACAAAATGAATATCGCGGTTCTGCTTTGGGGCGGAGGTCTGCGAATCGTGCAGATGGTTCAGGAAATGCTCGATCAGTCCGCCATAGGTGCTCAACTGAAGCGGAAGCAGAAACGCGTCGTGTCCCGCATCGCTCTGAATGTTGACGTAACTCACCGCCTTCTTGCGCGAGATGAGCGCATCGACGATCTGTTCGGACTGGTACGGCGGCAGGAGCCAGTCGGAAGAGAAGCTCATGATGAGCCACTTGCATTTCGCAGGGTCCAGATTCTCCGCGATCTCCGGCACATTGTCGCCGAAATCCATGAAATCGCATGCATTCGTCAGCGTAATGTAGCTGTTCGCATCGAAACGTTCGTTGAATTTCGATCCCTGATGCGCGAGATATGAACCAACGGCAAATTCCGTCTCAAACTGCGTCTCGATCTTCCGCGCATTGCATCGATCGGTCTCCACGTCGAATTTCCGGATCATCGATTCCCGCGACAGGTACGTGATGTGCCCAAGCATTCGCGCGATGGCCAGCCCGACACTCGGTCCTTCCTCTTTCCCATAGTAGTCTCCGCCATGGAAATTCGGGTCGCTCGTGATGGCGTTTCGTCCCACGACGTCGAAAGCGATCGCCTGGCTCGTCAGGCAAGGACTGGTCGCCAGAGTCACGGCTCCCTGGACCATTTCCGGATGCTGCGCCGCCCAGATCAGGCACATCATCCCGCCGACCGATCCGCCGACCACCGCGAGAAGGCGCGTGATGCCGAGATCGTCGAGAAGCATCTTCTGGAGCTTCACGTTGTCCTCCATCGTGACTTCCGGGAACGACGCACCATACGGTTTCCCCGTTGCGGGATCGATCGAAGACGGCCCCGTGGTTCCGCGGCAGCTCCCCAGATTGTTCGTGCAGATGACGAAATACCGATTCGTGTCGATCGATTTTCCCGGTCCGATCAGAATGTCCCACCAGCCAGGAACGTCCCCCATGTTGTGCCGCGCCACGTGCGAGTCTCCCGTCAATGCGTGGCTCAGAAGGATCACGTTGTCGCGCGCCTCGTTCAGTTCGCCGTAAGTCTCAAAAAGAACCGTCACGTCCTGCAGAACGCCGCCGCGTTTGAGAGTAAACGGTCCCTCAAAGGTGCGCGTCTGCGCGTAAGGAAGCTCAAATGCACCGCGTTGGGAATCGCTGCTTTCAAAAATGTCTGCCATGGGATCTCTTTCCTGAATTGCGTAAACTGACTGCTTCCGTCTCGATCAAAAGGGAAGCCCTGCTCCTGAACGGTCCGGGGGACGCATTTTCCGAATCAAACCAAATCGAGCTGAATCGCGCCCCGCACACGGCACTCGCTTTACTTTCGGAAGTACTCGCCGATCTTCGCGATCTCGACTTCTTCCTGCGTTTTTTCCTGAAGATCCTTCACCTGGCACACGCCGCGGGAAAGTTCATCGGCCCCCGCGATGATCGCGTAGCGGAAACCCTTTCGGTCTGCGTATTGAAGCTGGGTCTTGAGTTTTTTCGGGTCGGGGTAGATCTCGACGCCGATGCCTTCCGCACGGATCGCCGCTGCGATCTTCAGATAGTCGGTCAGCTTCTCTGCATCAAAGTACGGAATGAAGACAGGTGCCGCAGTCTTGACGTCCGAGAGCATTCCGAGCTGCTCCATCCCCGCGAGCAGACGGTCGAGTCCCAGCGATGCGCCAATTCCAGGAAGCGGGTTTTTCATGAACATTCCGGTCAGATTGTCGTATCGTCCTCCCGAACAAACGCTTCCAAAACCGGGAAGGTCATCGAGGAAGGTTTCCCAAATCGTTCCAGTGTAGTAGTCAAGTCCGCGGGCAATGGAAACGTCCAGCTTCAGGTTTTTATCGGAGATCCCGACCGCTTCCGCTGCTGCGAGGACCTGACGCAGGTCGGAAACGCCCTCTTCTCCCTTTTCGCTGCCGGCGACCATTTCCGCGATCTGCTCAAGGACTTCCGCGTTGGTCCCGGTGAGCGTCGTGAGCTTCAGGACGGCATCCGCCTGTTCCGAAGTCAGTCCTGCCGTCTCCGCCATTTCTTCCTTCACCTTTTCGTAGCCGATCTTCGCGATCTTGTCCAGCGCACGCAGCACCGGGACGGTCTGTTCTTCGAGACCGAGTTTCTCAAGAAGCCCGCTGAGGACCTTCCTGTTGTTCAGGTGGATAGTGAAGTTTTCGAAACCGATGGCACGCATCAGCTCGTAGATCACCAGCGTCGTTTCGATGTCGGCCGCGATGTTCAGCGTCCCGATCGTGTCGAAATCGCACTGCATAAACTCACGGTAACGCCCGGCCTGTGTGTTTTCGCCGCGCCAGACCGTCGCGATATGGAAACGCTTGAACGGCATCCCGAGTTCATTTTCATGCTGGGAAACGAAACGCGCGAGCGGAACCGTCAGGTCGAAACGCATTCCGAGATCGCGTCCCCCTTTATCCTGAAAACTGTAGAGCTGCTTGTCCGTCTCGTCGCTTCCCTTCCCCGTGAGGATCTCCAGATACTCCAACGCGGGCGTGTCGATCGGACTGAAACCGTAGGACTGGTAGATCCGGGCCGCCGTCTCGATGATCTTCCGACGGGGGATCATCGTTTCGGGAAGGTAGTCGCGAAAGCCTTTCAGTGTGCGAGGAGTGATTTTTTTCATGATTTGGGTTCCTGAATGAACTTAAAGGGACTCGATTGGCATAAACGAACGAACACGACGCAGCATGAAAAGGAACGTCAGTGTCCATTATACACGATTTGAAAAAAAATACTACGGGGGGGCCAAAAAGAATTGGACACCGCGAGCCGCGTGTCCTCGCACTCAAGAATCCCCTCTTTTAGAGGGGTGGCAGACCGAAGGGCTGACGGGGTGGTTTGCTGAACTCTTCAGAAACCCCGAGTCCGTAAAAAAACGCCGCGAACCCCTTCCACCGCCTTCGGCGGTCCCCCTCCCCTAAAGGGGAGGCTGAATGGGTAGATGTGTACTCAAAAACATCCCATCAAAAACATTTGATGTTTTTGTGTTTTTTGAATTTTTTGTGCTTTTCGTAATTCCCCTTCAGTCTGTTTCTTCGGTTTCTCTGTGTACTCAGTGGTTAAATTAATTTTGGAGCTGGTTCGGTACACGATTGTCTGAAGAGCCTTTCTATTTGGTTTTCGGCAAAATGAATTTCGGGATGAAAAGTCCAGAACCATCCGGTTTACGGTCGGCGCGCGTCCTGGATCGCCTCGGCCGTCTTCGCCATGGAGAAGAAACCGATGATGAGGAGAAGAAGAGCCAACAGCTGGAGCGGCCGAATAAATAAAAAGATCAACCCCGTCAAAACGAGTCCCTCCCACGCACGCGGAGCCGCGATCTGGTACCGGGCCGCGTAGGCATTCAGATCTTTGGCGAGACAGTAGACCGAAATGAAGATCCAGCAAATCTGAAAAATCGGAATGAAATTGAATCCGACCGCTTTTCCCGGAGTCGTGTGTGCGTGCCCGTCCTGGATCAGACGCCAGCATCGGTAAAGGAACCGGCAAAACGCGATCATGTACAGAACAAAGAAGAAAAGGCAACTGAAGAGGCCGACTTGAAAGAGAATCTGTCCGGGGACGATTTCATGTTCTCCCCGGATCATCAGGGCAAGTCCGCCGCCAATGCCCACAATTCTGCAAATCAAGGAACCCAGCAGCATAAGCACCATCAGCCAGAAAGAAGACATGAACGCGCCCGGAGGAAGCGTGGGGCAGTTGATTCTCAACTGTTCCGGATACGGGACCGTGAGATCCTGGAAACAGGCGGCATTCTGCGGTATGGGAGAGACCTGCTGTGGAGCGGTCACGTTTTGCGGAACCATCTGTCCCGCCGGCGCGCCGCAATTGGGGCAAAATCGGACCTCCGGACTAACCGGCGTTCCGCAAACCGAACAAAAACCTGATGCGTGAGACATTCGTGTTCCTCTTTTTCTCAAAATGGACTGCATTTTGTTTAAATTATCTGTTTTTTGAGGAGATAAAATAAAGAAATTTCAAAAAAACAAAAAAACGGTGTTTCTTTTGGAACTCTTCCGGCAACTGCGTACCGATCCAAATCTTTTACCGTTGAGGAGAGCCGCGGAAACACACGGAAATGATGCTTGGGGCGGACACGAAATGCGCAAAATATACGAAAAAACACAAAAATGAAGTTTGATTTTAAAATCGCTTCGTAAATTTTGTGTTCCTCCTTTGGAGTGCGGTAATTCATTCACGCAGTGACTTTTGCCGCTTTTTCATTCGCAGGGGGTTGGTGCGGTGTTCAGAGACGGCGGCCTTTAAAAAGTCCCCGCGTTCCCTCTCGGCGAATGGCCTGACGGCCTGTTTCGCCGGACGTAAATGCGGCGAATGTGCGCAAGTGCACCGTATCGCCGCACTCCCAACCACCCCGTCTCGCGATGCGAGCCAACCTTCCAGGGAAAAGAATTGGGGGCTCCGAAGAGACCATCCCTCACCCTCTGTTCTTTTTCTACGGCGTTTTTTTCGGATCCTTAGAAACGCTCTCTGCCGGATGGATCACGTTGGCGGAACCAGGCGTACGGCGTCTCGTTTTGTGGATCTGCCGGGTATGGGACATTTCCGCTTTTTCTTCGGCCGCGTCGTTCTGCGTCTGGAGACTTCCGGATGAAGGAAGCAGCTGGGGACGCCGTTCTTCCTGCGTCGTGTAGCGATAGTAGACCTGGAGAGTGAGTGCGCCCATCGCGGTCACGTAAATGCGTCCGCCGCCGCCCATTTCACGGTAGACGTCCGATTCCGGATCCCAACTTCCTGTGAGGCAGTGGTCTCCGCGCCGCTGAAGGCGAACGAGTTCGTTTCGGACGATCTCATTCCAGATCTCCCATTCTTTCCCGCCGTACTGCTGCATCGCGAGCGAGCATTTGTACCAGGAATAGAAATCGGGGACGCGTTCCTCTTCTTTTTTCGCTTCCCATTCGGACATCGCGAATTTTGCGAGCCGTTTGGCTCCAAGATGCACGTACGCTGCCCCGCCCTGATCCAGCAGGAACTGCCGGACGAGGAGTCCGATCCCGGTCAGCGCTTCCGTCGTGCCTCCCATCGTTGAAGTGTAGCGCGTTTCATCACCGCGTGTGTGCTTCGAGTAGAAGAGCGCGATTTTGTCAATGGCGGTCTGCGGAATTTTGTATCCGGCCTCTTTCGCCGATTTCAGCGCGAGAATCTGCCAGCCGGTCACCGACGTGTCGCTCACTTCCGCCGGATCCGTTTTGTACCGCCAGCCGCCGTCCAGATGCTGGATCCTCAAAATGAAGTCGATCGCCAGTTTCATGGCGCGATAGTATTTCGGCGGGATCTCCTCCCCTTCCGCTTTCGCCAGAGCGCACGCTTCTGCCAGCGCAAAAGCCGCGATGCCGTGCTCGTACATGAATTTCTCATGGTAGATGCCGGATCCATCGCTCATCGGCGTCACGATCGCCCCGCGGCTGTCCTGGATCTTCGCGAGCCAGTCGAGACCATGCGTGACGTTTTCCGAGTACTTGTGCCCGTTGAAGAAGTAGTGCCCGCCAGCCTGAAACGCCAGAACGGCCAGTCCGGTCGTCGCGGCCGAGTAGTCCGGAGCGGAGTCCATGCAGAGCATTCGGCCGTGAGTTTTCGGTCCTTCGCCGTGTTCGAAGTCTGCGCCGTGTTCGGCCGTTTCGCTTTCATTCCGGGCATCATCCGGAAGTTCCTCGGAATTCGTTTCTCCGTTCGGTGCAT
>CAZRGJ010000100.1:0-8581 GCA_964599445.1 uncultured Planctomycetaceae bacterium
GTTTCTGGAACTTTACGGAGCCTGAAAACGCCGCAGAATCGGGTTTCGGGCATTCGCTCTGGTCTTCCGCAGGATCGACCTTCACGAAACCAGGGGAAAACGGCTGGAAAATGGAATTTCATCCCGAAAATCCGGATGGGGTCCGTACCCCCCAGCTTCATTCTGCTCCCATACGGCTTACGGACGGTGCTTCAAAATGCTGGTGCGCGATCGAAATGAGTACAGAATATTCCGGAATGGCCGCGTCTCTGACATTTACGGGCGGCGGGCTTTCCGAACCGCTCGAGATCTCATTTCCGCTTACTCCTGATGGGAAAACGCGCCTCCACAATCTGCTCATTGCGCATCCGAAATTTGATCCGTCAACAGTCTTTCAGGCGGTCCTTTCCCTGAACGATCCGCAGACACGCGCGGTCATCCGGTCCATTCGATTCAGCAGTTCCCCGCAGGGACCGGCTCAGTTCCAGGTTGGCGAAGGCGGCGGACTCACGGACGCGATTTGCCGGGCAAGACGGCCCATTCCGTTTGAATTCCGGCTCACGAATTCCGGAGGAGAGACCGCGGAAGACCTGACGATCGCAGACATTCAGCTCCCCGATGGCGTTTCCATCGTCGGCAAAAGCACGAAAGATGCGTTTCCGCAATCGGAACTGGAACCGTTTGACTCAACGACCTGCACGCTGAAACTTCAGGCAGAACAGGCCGTCTGCGGGAACGCCGTCGTGCAGATCCGGTACCGAAACGCTCCGGGAGCGCAGGCCGTCACGGAGAAATTCACCTTTCCGCTGAAATTCCTTCCGTCTCTGGACCTTCCGCACGCGGATTACGTCCCGGAACCCAAACCGCTCAAAAGCGAGTACGAGATCGGCGCACTCTATTTCCCCGGCTGGGGATCGCCGTCGGCCTGGGAGCGCATTTTCCCGGTCGCTCCGATCCGGAAACCGGTCCTGGGCTGGTACGATGAAGCGAACCCGGAGTGCATCGACTGGCAGATCAAATGGGCGGTTGAAAACGGGATCAGCTACTTCCTCGTCGACTGGTACTGGAACCGCGGAAGTCAGCATCTGGACCACTGGGTGAAGGGATTCCAGAATGCGCGCTACCGTTCATTCTTCAAGTGGGCCATGATGTGGGCGAACCACAACGGGGCGGGAAGCCACAGTGAGGAAGATCAGGCCGAGGTCACGAAATTCTGGATCGAGAACTACTTTGGCACACCGGAATACTACCGGATCGGCGGGAAGCCGGTCGTCATGATCTGGAGTCCGGACGGAATGGACCGCGACATGCGCGAGATCTACCGAAAAAAGGGGATCGAGCTGAAAAAGGGCGAGGGCGTGAAGAAACTGCTCGATCTGAGTCGAAAAATGGCGCGGGATGCCGGTTTCCCGGGCATTTACTTCATTGCGATGAAGTGGCCGGAAGCCTCTACAGATCCCGCAGACATTCAGTGGCTCGCGGATGCAGGATTCGACATGACGTCACTCTACCACTACATGCACCACGGGGATTTGGCGTCAGATCCGAAGTTTTTCAGTTTCGACTGCTGCGTCGATTCCATCGTTCCGTACTGGGAAGCACGGCAGCAGACCGGCATTCTTCCGTTCCTCCCCAATCTCTCGACCGGCTGGGATTCACGTCCCTGGCATGGTCTGAAACAGACGGTCATTCACGGACGGACGGTCGAAAAATTCCGCAAGATCTGCGAGAAATGCCGGGAATTCACCCAGCGTACCGGTCAGCGGAACATCGTGCTTGCGCCGCTGAATGAATGGGGTGAAGGTTCCTATGCCGAGCCGAATCGCGAATTTGGTTTCGGAATGTACGAGGCGGTCCGCGAGACGTTCTGCGAGAAACCGGCGGAGGGGTGGCCTCTGAATTTCACGCCGACAGACGTGGGACTGGGACCTTACGATTTTGACTTTCGCCGTCCGGACACGCAAGCCGCAATGAACGCCGATTTCGACGATGCGGACGCGCCGCGGATCTGGAACGCAATGATGGGGATCAGTACGCCGGTTTGCGCTGACGGGAAATTCACCTTCCAGACCCAAACCCGCGACTCGGCGATCCAGGCGCGTTTTGAAAATCTGCTCTCCAAACGGTGTTCGCGAGTCGTCGTCCGGATGAAACTCACGCCGAAAGAAGGGGAAAATGTCCCTCCAACCGACCGGGCACAGCTTTTCTGGGGGACGGCGAACATTCCGCAGTCGGAGGCAGCGAGCCTCTTCTGTCCGATCGTCCTTGACGGGAAATTTCGCGAGTACATTTTCCCGGTGGGAGAGTCGAAAGCCTGGCAGGGAAAGATCGAGTCGCTCCGATTCGATCCGTGCAGCACCAAAGACGTGAAAGTAGAGATCGACTTCATTCGTCTGGAAAAATAGACCGGCGGAAAGCTGATTTCAAAAAATTATTCAAAATTCAACAAAACGGAAAATTCCAAACAGCCGGAAATTTCCGTTTTTTTCATAAAATCGCGAGTTTTCTCAAAAAAATTCTTGAAATTTCCAGATTTTTAAAAATTTTGTCCAAAAATTTCTTGCATTTAAAGAACACTGGAGTACAATAAAAAATATAAAATTAGTGTAATCTCGCGTAAAGTGCCCATGCCGTGAGTCCCTTTAGGTAAAAAAATCGAGAATCCCCATGAAGAAAACCCACAAACTGATCGGTTTCCTGTCCACCGCCGCCATTATGGGAGGCATGGTCTCTCCGCTGCTCCTTGATGCTGCGGAGTTTGCATCCTTCACAGAAAACACAGCCGCGCAGAAGCAGATCCAGAATCTCTCAATGTACCAGCTCATCCTCTCGAAAGAAAGCATCCCGGACTACGGCAGCACTTCCGTCGGACAGACCGGCTGGTACGATTACGCGAATTCAACCGCCCTCCGTAACGGTTTTTCCGGAGCGATCTGGTATATGCAGACGAAAAACACCGCCGGAAACACCGAGTGGGCACTCATCGACGCTCCGAATTACTCCGGAACCGACGCAAATTCCATCTACAAAGTGGGGATCGCGCGTTCCGGCAACGCGAACGACGTCGTGAACATGGCCGTCACCGGCACGAACTTCTACACCTCGTACGACACGGCCCTCATGCCGCTTTTCAACGGTGTGACGGCGGACGCGGACGGCGTGAAGTCCATCAAAAACTCCACGCTTCTGATCGAATCCTGGCCCTACAATTTCGGAGCCGGCACGAAAGGTTCCGTACTTGACCAGGATGGCAACACCATCACTCTCAACGGCGCGAGCGGCGGCGACTACGACTGGAACGACACCCCGCAGACCAGCGGTGACCACGGCAGTTTCCAGCTCCACATCTACGATTCCGCGAACAGTACCGGACAAACCGTCATCGGCATGGGCCGATTGTACCGAACGAATCAGACCTTCTGCGTCGGGATCGGCAACTCTAACGAAGGGACCTCCAAAGACTGGACGATGGCCACCCCCACCTCCGTCTCCGGATCCCGCGTCTTCCAGGCACTCGTCAAGCCAAATTATATCGCGACGGACCGCATTTTCAACGCCGCCTCGGCCGGTTCCGACTGGACCTCCGCGGACGCGTGGCTCGGTGCGGACGGGAACACCGCCTCCGCTCCGACGACGGACAATGACGTCTTCGTCAACTACGGAAACCTCGTCATTTCCTCGACCGTTTCGGCGAACATGATGGACATTTCCTCCCTCGGCAGCTTGACCGTCACCGAAAATGGAAATCTCTCCGTCCCCGGCACTACGTACAAAAACGGTACGGAGACCAATCCGCGCATTTCCGGCAATTTCACATCCTACGGTACTGTTTTCATTCAGGACTACATCCAGGTTTACGACAATGCGTCCGTCAATTTCCTCGGCGGAACGTTCAGCACGAACGGCGAGCTGCGTCTTGCCCACGATGCCGCGAATACCGTCACGGCCAACTTTGAAAATACAAACGTTACGAAAGCAAACATTTCCGTCGGGCATTACGGCACGGCCTCGATGACGGCAAGCAATTCCGCATTTAATGGCACGCTTCAGGTCGGAAACGCAGGAAATGGAACGCTTCTTTTCCACAATTCGACTCAGAATGGAACCGTCCGGATCGCCAGCAACGATAACAGTGTCGGTACGATGACCATCACCGGGGCCGACTCGATGATCACCTGCGGCGATTTCAACGTCGGATTTAAAGGGAACGGCACGCTCAACATGTACGACGGAACGATCAAGACGACGAACTATTTCTGCATCGGTAACAACCAGTCCTATGCCGAAGGTACCGTCAACCAGTACGGCGGGCTGATCGAGTCGGTATGGGTCCCGCTCGGACACAACGGCAAGGGAACGTGGAACATGTACGGTGGAAAACTCCTCGCGACGAACACCGGCGCGATGGATGCCGTCAATTCCACGGACCATGGTCTCCAGATCGGTGACCGAGCCACCTCAAACGTCACGTTCAATCTCTACGACGGAACGGTGGAATCGAAGGGCCAGATGCACGTCGGGCGCGTCGGAAAAGGCGTTTTGAACCAGTCCGGAGGTCAGGTCGTCACGGGAAACAACCTCATCTTCGGTCACATTGCGGGCGGTGACGGCACGTGGAACATGAGCGGCGGTACTGCGAACATTGGCGCGTTACTCACGATCGGATACCGCGGTACAGGGACAGCGGCACTCTCCGGCGACGCGCAGGTCTCCGTGAAAAACGACACTTACGTCGGATACGACAATACCGGTACCCTCTCACTTTCCGGAAACGCCGCTCTCACTTTAGCCAGCGGAAAGACATTTACCGTAGGACAGAACTCTACCGGTACGCTAAACATCTCGGATAACGCACAGCTCACTGGCGCGAACCGTCTCAATCTGGGACTTAATGCAAACAGCGTCGGAACCATGACCATGACCGGCGGAAACGTTCATCTCAATTATTTAGCGGTCGGCGACAAAGGTTCCGGAACACTGAATCTCTACGATGGAACCATCAAAACAAACAGCTGGTTCCTCATCGGTTTCAATAATCAGGCGGACGGTGCGGCTCCGAACGTCGTGAATCAGTACGGCGGAACGCTCGATGTCGGCTGGTTTACGATGGCGTGGGATGGATCGGCTGCCCAAAACGCACAAAATACATACAATATGTATGGAGGTACACTCATCGCACACGGAAACGGCAACCCGATGGTCCTTGCCAAAAATGGGAAAGCAGTTTTCAATCTCTACGATGGTCAGGTTACCGCCGAGGTCGGCCAAAACTCCAACCAGGGAAATAATGCCGGCCAGTTCAACGGCTACGGATTGAAAATCGGCGCGTATAGCGGTGCCGCTGCTGAACTGAATATCCACGCCGGCGACATGGACGTGAAGGGAAAGGCTTCCTTGAATGCAGACTCTGCACTGAATTTCGAAACGAGCGTTAAGGGCCTCGGAACTCTATCCATTGAAGGTGATTTCGAGCAAAATGGCGGGAAAGTTTCCGTTGCGCACAATGACGCGATCTCCTTCACCGACGGCTACGCACTCGAAAACGGCAAAGACATCATGACCGTCGGCGGAAAGAGTGCCGTGAACGTCACGAATGAATCAACGAACATCCTCGAAACCGCCTACGACACCGCGACCGGTAAGCTGAACGTCCAGTTCAAAGACGACGCCAAAGTCGGTACCCTCGGCGGAAATTCGGAGCTTTCCTTCGCGCCGACAACGGCAGGCTGGGTCGAGCTGGAAGACTTCAACACCTCAAATCCGTTCGTTCTGGAGCTTCTTCTCGACACGCACGGAATGGAAATCGACGCGTTCGTGGACATTCTCAACTCGGAACTGAATCCGTCCGAGGAAGAACTTTGGGTGACGGCCTCCGCGTCGGGTGACAGTGCGGTCGAAATGACGTTTATGCCGCTGGAACTTGTCGGGATGGACATCCTCTCATGGGATTTCAGCAACACTGCGCTCTACGGAGCCAACGGCGTCGCGGTCATCGGACTTGGCGGCAGTGAAGTTCCTGAACCCTCCGCGTGGGTCCTCCTCGCACTCGGCTGCGGACTCCTCGGCTGGACGCGTAACCGGAAAAAAGCGTAAGATCCAAACAAAAAACAAATAAACGAACCAACTCCCTCCCTCAAGGAATTGATCATGCAAAAAGTTTCCAAATCGATCCTGACCGCTGCGATTTTAGCCGGCTTAAGCGTTCCGTCAGCGTGGTCGGCAGAGTACACGACTTTCGCAGAAAACACAACGGCACAGAAGCAGATCTCCAATCTTGCGATGTATCGGATCGTTCTTTCGCAGGACGATCTGCCGACCGTCGGAAGTCCCACAGTTGGACAGGAAGCGTACTATGATACCTTCAACGTCAAGGCGATCGAGAAAGGCTACTCCGGTTCCCTGCACTACATGCAGATCACCGGTCGCGGCGGAAATACGGAATGGGCGCTCGTTGAGGCTCCGAACAATCACGGCACGAGTATTTACCATCTCGGTTTCGCGCGTGAGAATCAGGCCGGCGACGTCATGAACCGGATCGTGACGGGGACGAATTTCTACACCATGTACGACACTGCCGACATGCCGCTCTTTGAGAACATCACGGCAGACGCGGACGGTGTGAAGGCGTTGAAAAACACAAACCTCCTGATCGAATCCTGGCCGTTCAACTACAGTGGGACCGCGCAGGGAAAGCTCCAGGATCAGGACGGCAATACCGTCACGATGGCGGGCGCGCACGGCTCTTCATTCGACTGGAACGATACACCGGCGACCAACAACAATCACGGCTCATACCAGTACAATATTTTTGATTCGAATGCCAAAACGGGGCAGACGTTCTTCGATTTCAACTGTCTCTACCGTCCGAATCAAAACACGGCCGCGGGTATTGGCGATGCGGACAGTTTTGCGGGAAGCTACGACTGGACGAGCGCGGGAAGCACGATCCTCACCGACCGTTCGCTCCAAGTCTACGCCATGCCGAACTACCTTGAAACGGACCGCATTTTCAACGGTCAGTCCGTGAATGATTCTGCCGACTGGGGAGCCGCGTCTTCGTGGCTTGACGGAAACGGAAATATCGCGTCTGCGCCGACCGCAGGAAATGACGTTTTCGTGAACCTCGGCAGCGTCACGCTCAACACTGCCGCGGAGATCAATATGCTCACGATCGACCCGCATGGAAGTCTCACCATCACTTCCGGCGCGTCGCTCAACGTCAAGGGCGAAAACTACATTGACGGTAATGGCGCGGTCACGTGGATCGAGGGCAAACTCACGTCTTCCGGCAATTTCACGGCAAAAGACGAAGTCCGACTCGGAACCACATCCAGCGGCGCGGAATTGGTCCTCACCGGCGGCACGTTCAACCCCAAAACCCTTCACATCGGCTACAGCGCGAACCGCAGTGCCTCTGCGGCCATCGAAAACACGACCGTGAACACTCCGCAGGGATTCATCCTCGGCGACTCCGGCACGGGAACGGCAGATGTCCGGAATTCAAATCTTTCCGGGGTCATGACGGTCGGGAACTCCGGTTCTGGAACCCTGAATCTCCACAATTCGACCCTGAATGGGAACGTCACCATCGCGAACAACCAGAACTCTTCCGGCACGATGACCGTCACCGGGGCCGACACGAAGATCACGAGCGGCAATTTCAACGTCGGATACAAAGGCAGCGGCACGTTCATCATGCACAACGGCTCGATCACGGCGAGCAGCTATTTCTGCGTCGGAAACAACCAGTCATACGCCCGCGGTTCCGTCACGCAGTACGGCGGAACGATCCAGTCGGTCTGGTTCCCGCTTGGGCACCATGGGTCCGGCACATGGGACATGTACGGCGGCACGATCCACGCTACCGGAACCGGTGCAAATCAGGGAATCGCTCTCGGCGACAATGCGTCCGGTAATTTCACTTTCAATATGAACGGCGGCGAGATGAAATCCAATGGATGGATCATCGTCGGACACAACGGGAAAGGTGAAATGAACGTCTCCGGAGGTACGATCACAGCAAACAATCGATTCACGCTCGCTCCAAACCAGAATTCAGTCGGCACGATGAACATGACCGGCGGAAGCGTCACTGCGGCACAGTTCGCGGTTGGCGAATATGGTACCGGAACACTGAATCTCTACGACGGCAGAATCAGGTCAAACAGCTGGTTCCTCGTCGGCTTCTACGATCAGCCGGACGGTACGGCTACGAACGTCGTGAATCAGTACGGCGGAACGGTCGACTGCGAGTGGTTCGTCATGAATTGGTCAAACAAATCCAGTGCCGTGTACAATATGTTCGGCGGTGAACTTTACGCCCGCGGAAACGGCAACCCGATGATCATCGGAAAAGCCGGAAGCGGCGCGGCGTTCAATCTCTACGACGGTCAGGTCACGGCCGATCCCGGACGAAATTCCAACATTAATGTCGATCTGTACGATGGGTACGGCGTGAAAGTCGGTGGGCACAATACGGAGGGCACGCTGAACATTTACGCCGGCGACATGAGCGTAAAGGGAAAAATGAACATCACGGCAGCTTCCGCACTGAATTTCGAAACGAGCGTTAAGGGCCTCGGAACTCTATCCATTGAAGGTG
>CAZRGJ010000101.1:0-2188 GCA_964599445.1 uncultured Planctomycetaceae bacterium
CGATGTTTCGTCCCTGACGTTTTCCGCGGAATGTACACTGGTGTCGGGCAAGCCATTCCAATGCCCGGGCTGCCGCTTCTTCGGAGGACGCGTTGCCGCCGACGTTCTCGATCCATTCCAGACGGTCTTCCTGGGTACGTTTTTCGTAAAGTCCCATCGCCTGGACACATTTATCCTCAAAATCCCCCAAAACCCGTACACTGGCCTGCTGGTCTTTGGAGATCTCGATCTCGCAGACGTTCCAGAGGTTTCCGAGTTTCCCGGATTCCGGCCGGAATGTTCCAAGAATCTGATTTCCATAGTAGATTCGGACTGAGGCGTCGGAACCGGCCAGCGTGTCGGTCTGCAGTTCGCTTTGCTGCGAATAGTTGTGCACATAGTATCGGTACGTCCCCGGAACGACTCCCAGTACCGTGATGGTCTCCGGACCAAATCCGTCACTGTCGTCGATGTCCAGGTTCACGAACTCGCTGTCCACATTTCCGCGGTTTCCGTAGCTGATGTGGAACGAGCCGTCGTTCGGAAGAGGCCCCTCAAGGTGTGCGTCCAGGTCTTCCGGCTTGCGCTCCCAGGAAAGCACGACGCGGATCTGACCGTCCGCCAGCCCCGGCGAAAGAAGGATCCGGACCGGGATTTCCCGGGATGCCGAGTCGAACCGGTAGGAAATGAAGCCATCCGCGGACGCCTCGAAGACCTGAAGCCCATCCGGGAAACCGAGCAGCTCGAAGCCGCCGTCCGGACCGCTTTCCACCGTGAATTTCGTGCCGGGAATGCGAAGCGTCGCTCCCGGGATCGGTTTCCCCGTTGTGGCGTCGCAGATTTCCCCCGCAAGTCGGCAGTCCGTCAATGGACCCGTGCTGTCCACCGCAACGAGCTGAACGTCGCCGATCGTCCGCGACGTGTCCACCAACTGAAGATTTTCTCGGAACGTCAGCGTGATTTTGTCCTCATCCTTCAAATCGCGGATCCGCCAGCCAAACGTCTGAACTTGGCCGACCTGCTCGGAAGCGAGTTTTTCTTCGATCGTAGTTCGCCGCTGAGCGTCCGCATACGAAACCGCCAAACGTCCTTTTTCCTCCGGCGTGTACGTCAGAAGGATCCGTTCCGGTTCCAGAACATCACGCACGATCGCGAAATCCGACCGCACATTCGCGTAGCTCATGACCATCTGCTGGTACGCCCACGCCCCAAATAGACACGCCAGCGCAACGACCACAAAAGCTGCATTCGCGAGCCATTTGCCTTTTTTGAGGCGGTGCTGAGCCTGAAAATGAAGTCCCAGAAGCTCTTCCCGGAGCGTCAGTTCCTCTTCGGTTTCGTTGCCGCGCAGTTCCGGAATGAACGTACTCGCCTGCTGCATCAGGTAATTGTTGGACGGCGTGAAAACCATGCCGAAAAAGCCGGGAGCGGAAAGGACCGGCGGTTCGATCCGTCTACCGCCTGGATCAAAAATCGCGACCGGAGGCTCGATCCGTCGGCCGTTCAGAAATCCCCGAACGGTCGGCTCGGTACGTTTCCCCCAGAATCCGCTAACTACCGGCGGCTCGACCCGTTTCCCGTCCGAAAGGATCCCCGCGACGGCTGGCTCGACCCGTTTCCCGTTCGGAAGGATACCCGCGACGGCTGGCTCGATCCGCTTTCCATCTGGCAGAATGCCCGCGACGGCTGGCTCGACCCGTTTTCCATCCGGCAGAATCCCCGCAACCGGCGGCTCGACCCGCTTTCCATCCGGCAGAATTCCCGCAACCGGCGGCTCGACCCGTTTCCCGTCCGGAAGGATCCCCGCAACCGGTGGCTCGATCCGTTTTTCGTTCTGCAAAAAGCCCGCGACGGCCGGCTCGATCCGTTTCAGATTTTCAAGGACCAGGGAATCGGATTCGTCGTCTGCGAATTCATCCTCCAGATCGATCGTCTTTTCAAAATCGACCGGCGTCGTGTCCGCCTCAGCCTCCGTTTCATCCAGATCCAACTCCATAGAGATCGACGCTGCAGATCGAGGCTCCAGCCCTTCTGTCGTCAGGTCCTCTGCGGAAACTTCCTCCAAGTCAAGCGTTTTCGTGATGTCGACCGGACGGGCATCGTGTTCACCCGGTTTCGGCGGTGAGGGTATGGTGCCGGTGAAGTCGGCAGATTTCGCGTCCGTCTCACCCGGTTTCGGCGGTGAGGGTATGGTGCCGGTGAAGTCGGC
>CAZRGJ010000101.1:2288-8580 GCA_964599445.1 uncultured Planctomycetaceae bacterium
TTCGCGTCCGTCTCACCCGGTTTCGGCGGTGAGGGTATGGTGCCGGTGAAGTCGGTGGATTTCGTGTCCGTCTCTCCCGGTTTCGGCGGCGAGGGAATCGAGCCGCTAAAGCCAGTAGGTTTGGGCGGTGCCGGAATCGACCCGGTGAAGTCAGCAGGTTTGGGCGGTACGGGGATCGAGCCAGTAAAGCCAGCGGGTTTGGGCGGTGCGGGGATCGAGCCAGTAAAGCCAGCGGGTTTGGGCGGTGCGGGGATCGAGCCGGTAGGAGCTGCCGAGGATGAAAGAGGCGCAGCACAGTCAGAAAATGGACAAATCGCGGCGTATTCGGGGACTTCGCGCTGGCAATTGGGACATTTTTTCATCAATTCACCTCATTTTTATCGACGCATTGAAATTTGTGCGAATCGTGCTCAATCTTCCAAAAAACGGCCCTGCGATAGGACCTCGCCAAAATTTTCAATTTCCCGTACGCGGCCGCAATCTCCGACCAGAACTTCAAAATCGGCACGAAATCTCTGATGGCAGAAAACATCCAGCATGATCCGATTTTCTTTCAGAGCTTTGGTGATCGATGCCGTCGTGTCCTTTCCGTCGGCGGTCTGAGGATGAAATTTCTGGTCCGTCACCAGGTAAAAGCGAATCGCGTGCCCCTGAGAGTTTTTCTTCACTTTTTCGATCGCCAGCCGAAGGGCGTCCAGCGAAGATTCCGGAAGGTCGCCGCCTTCAAATCGCGGAACAGACGTGACGGCCTGGAGAAAATCCAGCGAATCTTCCGTAAATTCCGTTTCGGAGACCCACGCTCTTCCCAATGCCGCATCTCCAAAGCCAATGAGCGAAAACCGCGGCTTCACCGCTTGGCGTTCAAGCTGAATGGCAAAATCAAGGCACTTTTCCTTCAGGGCGTTGATGGATGCATCCATGGACTCTGTCGTGTCCATCAGGATCACGATGTCCGCAACATTGGAAGTCGGGAAGGAGAAATTTTCAAAGATCCGGCGAATCCCGGAACGGCTCCAGAGCGTCAGATCGATCGGCTGCCCCGGAACGTAGTTCCAGTTCCACTGCTGCTTTTCGTCGCATGATCTCTCATACTCGTAGAGAAGATCCGTCGTCTGTCCGCCTGAAGTTCGGCGAAGATGGACCAGACCAGGGGAAACGACCCGAAAGGCGATCTCCAGCTGTCCCTGATTGCCGGCATTCTGCGTGACGGAAACGGATTCGAGTACCGCATATCGGCCGACCATGTAGTGGTGAAGAAGCCCCAAAACGAAAAAGAGGAACGTCAATCCCAAAAGAAAAACTGGAATGAGGACCAGGAATCTGCGCCCAAGTTTGGCGGAATCGTACGAGAGCCGGGCTTTAAGTGCCTGAAGGTATTCGAGATAATCGGCCGAGGAGGCTTTTTCGTCTTCGGGAGACGGCATCCTGGAACTGTTTTCCGAATCAGAAACGCCAAGGGCATTTTCTGTCGTTTCAGACGGTGCTTCGGACGAGATCGGCGAGGAGAAAGAGTCGGCCTGAACTCCCGGATCCTGCATCGGCGACACTGACGGAGGGACTGGGGGCTGAGACGGCGGAACCTGCGGCTGGATCGGGATCGGGGTGGGACGAAGAAGCCGGGAAACTGTGTGCGTATTCGGAGCCGATGACGGTACTGGCGTCGGCACGTAGGAGAAGTCGTTTGAGTTTTCTGGGGCTGAATGCTGCCCGGGATGAGGATTGGGAAAGTTTTCTGCCATGATTTTTTCCAAACTATTTCTCCAAAAGGGCGAGACGGCGTTTCTGGATCCTGCTGAGGAGTTTGCCGGCGGCAAGCTCTTCAGCCTGCTCGTAGTAGGAAAGTGCAAGAGCTATCTTGCCTGCCTTCTCTGCCGAGAAACCTTTCTGTGCCAGCTTAAGTGCGGCTTCCTGACGGAATTTCTCTCCGGATTTGGAAGGAACCGCCTTTTTCGGGGATTTGGAAACCGACTGTGAGGCCGATCCGGATACTGAAACGCCATGGACTGCCCGGATCTCCGTTTCTGAAAAAAGATCCAGATCCGCGTGAAGGCCTTTGGACGGCTGCGTTTCCAGAACCGGGTGCTGAGAGGGCACACGAAGGTCCGGTTCAAGATAAAGCGGCTGACGCAGTTCGTTCGTGCGCTCTGCCAGTGTGTTCGTGCGTTCCGATTTGCCGGATCTTACCTGAGAACCTGACCTGCTGCGAAGCTCGATCTCCTGAAGATTCTGTGCGTTCGCCTGGAACGATCTCCGCAGACTCGCGGAATTGGCGACCGGTGAAGATCCCGCAGTTGCCTGACGCACAGTCCAGCGGTCTTTCGGCGAAAGGCTTTCGTTCGGACGGCGGACACGAACCGGAGAGGGAGAATTCAAGATCTGCTCATCCATTTCCTGAAGGTCTATGATCTGGACCGAGGTATTCATCGAGGAGACTGAAGAATTCGAACCAAACGAGCGGTTCTGAAACGGAAGGATCGGCGTACCGGAAATCCGTTCGCCAAATGAAGAACGCGTGATCCCCGCAGTGTATGCACTACCTCCGTCTGGGACCTGTACAGTCGTGGAAGCGTCAAAATGCTGAAAAGAAGGAAGCTGAAGTGCCTGCGAATGCACTTTTTCGGGAGAAAAAAAAACGCAAAGGGCCAAGCCCCCCAGAAATGCCGGAATGACTACCGATATTTTCCGGCTGTGTTTCCGAAAACGGAAAGGTTCTGTCCGGTACACGTTCATCGATCTTTTCCTGCAAGAAAAGGTTTCCAAAAAACAAAACGAAACCGGGGGCCATCGGAAACCCCCGGCAGATAAAATCGAAACACTAAGTCTCCGGAACTTCATGAAATCCCGTAGAAAAACCGCCGTCCGGCTTCGCGCACATACTGGCGTTTTCCCATATGAAACAGTTTTGGGGCACAACAGGAAGGATCCTGCTGTGCGATCCGCTCAAACTGTCTGGATCCTGACCGAAAACTCAGGTCCATAGACCATTTCGGCCGGAATTAGTAGAGACTCTTGTACGACTCGCGATTGTTCTGTTCCCAGAGCATACGCGGACCGACGACAAAGTCGACCATTTCATCCTGTTTCCAGTCGAAAAGGAGACGCTGGTCCACTTTTCCATCCGGCTTGGTCTTGAACTCGATCAGGTACGGAGCACTTTCCGTATTGTCAGCGTCACGCATGGCGACGACGACTCCGGAACCGCCCGTCGATTCTGCGATTCCAGCCGGAGGCGCGAAAGAGACGAGTCCCTGACGATAGATGCGTTTGCCGCCCGGAAGTTCGTAGGAAGCGACTTCGTTTTCACCTTCCATCACGACCACACGGTTTCCGCCCTGAGTCGCTGCCCAGCGATCGGATGCCGGGTCAGCCGCGACACCGCCGGATTCCGGAAGGACCGGGGTGCTGCTGGCGAGTGCACCATTTCCGGTGAAGCGGTAAATGCCTTCATTCGCGCTGGAACCGAAGAGGATAGCACGGTCACGGCCGACTGCGACGGACATATCTTTGCTGTCTGCGTTTTCGATGCCTTCAATCTTCTTGTAGACATCCAGAGCTTTACCCTGAACGTTGGACATCGTGATCGTGTCGGTCATGTTGTCGACGAGGACCATCGAATCACTGCCCGGAGCGACGGCAACGTCGACCGGATAAGCCATTTTTTCATCTTTTTCCATGATCGGTTCCACGATACCGCCGTCGGAGACACGGTAGACTTTACCGCCGTCGCGCGGGCAGACGCAGACCAGACCGTGTTCGCGGTGCATCGCCAGCCCCGTCGCAGTGTGCGGGAGGTTCACGACACCCAGAATACGCCCCTGTTCGTCGACCTGGTACACTTTACCGGTGGAGTTCAGATCGCCGCAGGAAATATAGAGGACCATTCCCGGGGGCATTTCCGTCGGAGCAAGTTCCGTGCCTGCAAGTTCCGGCGGGAGATCGCCGTAGCCGCCGCCGTTTCCGTAACCGCCGCCGCCACCACCGCCGTAGCCGTAGCCCGGATTATAGTACGGAAGCTGCGGATTCCAATGCGGGATCTGCGGATTGTACACGAGGATGTCCGGTCCGTAGAAAACGGGGACTTCGGGAAGTTCCATTTTCGGAGCGAGGTTGCGGACACGCTGACGGTACTGCGGAGCAATATTCACGTAGTTGCTCATGCCATTTCCGCCGGCACCAGGTCCCTGACCGGGATTCATGTTTTCTTTCGGTTCGCGTTCATCGGGACCTTCTTCAGGGCCTTCGCAGCCACAGTCTTCTCCCGAACCTTCGCCCGTGCCGTCACCATTTCCGGGGCCATCGCCGGGACCTGCGCCATCACCGGGGCCTGCGCCGTCGCCAGGACCATCGCCTGTACCGGGACCCGTTCCAGGCCCAGCACCGTAGCCGTAGCCGACACCGTAGCCGGCACCAAAACCGCCGACGCCTGCCGTATCGCCCATCGCGACCGTTCCGGCCATGCCGAGGGTACGTCCGAGCGGGTCAATGTCCCACGGGCTGGCTTCCGCGACAGCTGCGCCGTCACCGCCGCCTGCTCCGCCGCCGACTCCTGCACCGCCAGCTCCGGCGACACAATCATCGCAGCCGCAGTCCGCAGCGTGCGCAACGCCGTCGTGGACATGATGAACGTGACCGTCACCGTCACCGTGGTGAACGACTCCGTGACCGCCGTGGTGGACGACATCGCCGTCGTGATGCACGACACCGTGTCCGCCGTGATGGTGAACGACTACGTCGTCATCGTCATCGTGAACGACAACGCGGTCATGGTCATCATAGACGTGGACGACATCATCGCGAACGACGACCGGATCACGTTCCACGACTTCGACCGGACGATCAACGACCACCGGAGCGTGTTCCACGACTTCAACGGGCTGGACCGGTTTTTCCTGAACGACGACCGCTTCAGGAGCGGCATCTACCGGAGCTTCCTTCTGGAAAAGCGGGATACGCTGGTCGCCATTTTCAAGGTAGCGGCCGATCATGTTGGACCAGTCACCTTCGAAAACGACCAGCCCCTGCTTCGGATTGTATCCAGCCGGCGTCGCGACTTCTTCTCCCTGTTCGTTGACGACTTTGAATTTGTTCCAGGACGGAGCGGTGCCCGTCACGTCCACCTTGACGTGGAGGAACTTGCCAGTCTCTTCCGAAAGGGCAACTGCGTTCGGGACGGCAGAAGACTGCTTGGAGACAGTCGAGACGTCCCAATCCGCCGCAAATGCAGCGGTGACCGCCATCGGCAGGCAGAGACCCATAAACTGGAATGCCTTTTTCATGATTTGACTCCTGATGGATAAGCTTTCAATGTATCCGAGGTAAATGAAACGGTGACCGTTTTCCTGTACTCGCTTCCTTAACTGACCGTCGATTCTGTGACCAACCTTCCTGACTGCCGCCGAAAAAACGGAATGTCTTTTTTGTACAGGATGCAGGTCAGGGAATTTTTCGCTAACATCCCCTACCCCACATCGGACATTTTAGCATAAATTGTTCAAAATTGCAATTGCTTCCCACCCAAATTTTGGAAATTTTTTCAAAAAAAGTGAAATTTTTTTGGAAAACTGCATTTTGGAGACGTAATTCTTCCTCGTTTTTTGTTTTTTTAGTCTTTTTCATCTCAGAATGGAGAGAGGACGGCTGAATAAAATGTGCAAGGCGGATAATCTGGAATCTCTCTGTGCGGGGGAAGTCTCCTGCGCCCCCCTCTTGACTTTTTCCGGATCTCTGCTATACTCGTATGTTTGTCTGTGGTTTTGGAGGATCTCTGTGCCATGGGCAAGCTCTTCGGATTTACTTTCAGAGATCCGCTGTTTGTTTAGAAATTAATCCTATGTGGTCGATATTTTTTCTCAGTCTTGGGATCGCTTTGGCCTGTTCGTTTTTCTGTTCTCTCTGCGAGGCGGCACTTTTGAGTCTGACGCCGGGACAGATCGAGAACATGGCGAAGAAAAATCCCGCACGTGCACGGATCTGGCGTCAGTATCGCGAAAAGGTCGATACGCCGATCTCTGCGATCCTCATCCTGAACACGTCAGCACACACGGTCGGAGCGACGGTCGCCGGTGCGGAACTTTCCAGCATCTGCGACGGCGACAGCTGGTGGATGACGGCGTTTTCGATCGGTTTTACGTATGCGATGCTTCAGTTTACGGAGATCCTTCCGAAAAATCTCGGCGTCCGTTTCAACACGACGGTTGCCGCGTGGTTCACGACGCCGCTTTCGCTCATGATCGCAGTCCTTCGGCCCGTCATCTGGTTCGTGCATTTCGTGAATCGTCCGTTTGAGACGAAG
>CAZRGJ010000102.1:0-8538 GCA_964599445.1 uncultured Planctomycetaceae bacterium
CGTTTTCCGATTCTGCGTCATTTTCTTCTTTGGAAGAGGAAACACTGCGGTCGCAGAGCGTCCAGGCTGCCAGTGTGCCGAATGCGAGCGAAACCATCATCCCCAAACGCGGCCAGATCTCGGGATTCGAGACGGCGGATCCGATTCCGAGCGAAGCTCCGGCCGAATTGTGTGCGAGCCAGAGGTTTTTCCACATTTCAGGCTCTGCCGTGAGCGTGAGTGCGTTCACGAAGAAAAAGCCGATGATGGTGAAAAAGAGCGCCGCGATCCATCCGGCAGCCCGCGTATATCCGGGAATCGTTTCCGGGACTTTTTTCAGCGCGAATGCGTAATGGTAGATCCCATAGTATGCCGGGAGCAAAAGCGCGATGATGGCGAGCCAGTGCCAGGCCATGAGGATCGTCGCGGAGTAGAACGTTCGGCCGTAAAGGTACTGGATGAAAAGGAGCGGCACGATGCCGAAGTTGATCCCAAATGCGATGAAGACCGGCATCTGGCGAAGCAGTCGGCTGGACCAGCGGTGTGCATTCGGATCCTGACTGCGGTTCATGAGAAGCGCAAGCGGAATACCGACGAGCCAGAGGTTCATCAGAAGGGCATGAAGGACGAATCCGAGGATCCGGAAAAAAATGATGAACCAGAGGGGGGCCGCAAGGGGCTGAAGGGCAGTGGTTTCAATCGGCGGCATGAGCAGCTCCTTTCTGTGTTTCGTTTTCCTGGGGTTCAGATTTCTGGAACGGATGGGGTTTGGCGATGGATTCGAGGTAAACGGCGAGCAGATCCGCTTCTTTGGCGGTCCCGCACCATGGCGGCATGGAGTAGATCTGGCTGTTCAGACGCGGAAGCATTTCGGCGATTTCTCCCTTTTCCGAAGTGGTGGAGAGGAACCCCAGCCCGCTGTATCCGAATTCCTGCGCATGGCATCCGCCGCAATGGTGCATGAAAATGATTTCGCCAAGAGCTTTTTCGTCTTCTGGACGTGCCTGCTCAAGGACCAGTTTCCCGGTCTGGGCGTCCACGAGATGCGGGAATTTCTCAGCGACGTAAGGTTTCGTCCAGACGCCGGATTCGAGAAGTCCGTTCTGTCGGAGCATTTCGACTTCAGAAACATGGACTTGGTTGCCGTAGATGCATTCCGGAAGAATGAACGGTTTACGGACTGCTTCACGGATGAATTCTCCCGAGGTCATGATTCCCATCGCGGCACAAAGTACGGCCAGTCCCGAGGCGGGGGTGAGCCACTGCGGGCGTGCGGTGAGGATGAAGAGCTGGAAGAGAAGGAAACCGGCGGCGATGACGCCCGCGCCTAAAATGACGTTCAGGGCGGCTGCGCGCATCAGAGAAAGTTTCGCAGCTTCCGGGAGGATCACGCCTGCCCAGAGGATCCCGATCGCGGAGAGGACGACCCCCGCGGCAACATAACGGGCGGTGCGCCGAACGATGAGGAATTTCAGCTCTTCAGACTTCACGAAAATCGAGGCGTGGAAGAGGACCCACGTGGACGCCATCATGAGTGCAACACCGATTCGGGCAACACACTGCGGAAGGAACTGCGGATTAAAAAATCCAAGCCAGAACGCACTGCCGTTCATTCCTGCCTGCGTCGCTTCCGGCCACTTGCCTGCGTCGAGCATGAACGCGGTGATCCCGGTAATGAGAATGAGCGTACCGACGGACGCTCCGGCATAAAGCCACCCCAGCGTGCAATGGTCGCGCGGCGTGACGCGGTCCCAAAGACTCAGGAAAAGGTATGCTGCCGTGAGTTCCACGACGAAAAAGACCCACTCTGCAGCCCATCCGAAGACGAAAGTCCGGATGAGTGTCTCTGTCGCCAACGGCGAAGCGAGACCAATGATCCACCAGATACCGACGCCCGTGATCGCTCCAAAAACTACCGTCAGGAGGACGAAAAATTTGGCGTGGCTTTTCAGGTAGTCGAGATACTGGCGGTTTTCCGTTTTGTGTGCCCAGGTCGTCTCGGCAGCGAGGAAAAGTCCGCCTCCCACCGCGTAGTGGGAAACAAAAACGTGAACGGTCGCGATGAACGCGATGAGCATTGGAGCCGTCAAAATCGGCACGTGCCACCACAGGTAGTCCATAAAACCTCCGGGAGTTTGAGTGATTTGAATATGGCGGTGAATTTAATGGGAAAACAGGAGATGCCGAATGCCGGTCTCTCCGATTTTTTATTTCATTTTAAATGGAAAGAAAACGAAATGTCCTCTCCCTGAATCGCTTAGATGCTATTTTATACCAGATTCTGATTTTCTGCAAGTAGAAAAACGCTAAATTTAAAATTTTTTCTAAAAAAGTCTGTGCAGATAGACGGTTTGGGGATTTTTTGGGGGACATCTTGCATAAAAAAAGGAAATCGTGTATACTGTGGAAAAATCAAAGATCGGAATTCGTGAAAGATTTTGTATTTCAGGAGGCGTGAAATGGAGAAAGTGCGAGTCGCGGCGGCCGGGCATATCTGTCTGGACATCATTCCGGATCTCAGCGGAGTGAAAGGGGGCGGTGAGGAGGAATCGTTCATCATTCCGGGCCGTCTTTTGCGGATCGGTCCCGCATCGATCGCGCTTGGCGGAGCGGTGCCGAATACCGGGATCGCGCTTGCCCGGCTTGGGATGGAGACGATGCTGATGGGGAAGATCGGAGAGGATCTTCTCGCGAAAACGATCCTCGGCGCACTTCAGGAAGCGGGACTTGAGCATTTGGATTTTGAGTCGGGGATGATCCAGTCAAAGGGGGAGACGAGCAGCTACACGATCGTGGTTTCTCCACCGCATCAGGATCGGTGCTTTCTGCACTGTTCCGGAGCCAACGATACTTTTTCGCCAGATGATCTTGAGCCGGAGCGTTTTGAGGGGGTGAAGCTCCTTCACTTCGGGTATCCAACACTCATGCGTGAGATCTACACTCAGCCGAAAGCATTTGCGCGGAAACTGGAGCAGATCCGGGATAAGGGGACGCTTATCTCTCTTGACGTCACCATGCCGGACCCCGATGGACCGGAAGGTAAAGTGAATTGGGAGGACTGGTTCCGTACGGTCCTGCCTTTCGTGGACATTTACCTGCCGAGTCTCGAAGAGACGCTTTTTATGCTGGACCGTGAGCGTTTTGAAGAGGTTTCCCGACGCCTTCACCGTACTGTCATGAAACCGGGCGAGACGCTGAATCCGGCGACGCTTCTGGAGTTTTCCGAGATCGATGCTCTGGCGAAACGTCTGCTTGATTTTGGCGTGGAGGCGGCCGGGATCAAACTTGGAGATGAGGGGATCTATCTGCGGACTGCAAAAGATCCTGTTCGGATCACGGAAGAGATGCCCCGGAATATTGCGGCACAATGGGCAGACCGGAAACTTCTGGCGCAATGCTACGAAGTCCCCGTTGCCGGAACGACCGGGAGCGGAGACTGTACGATCGCGGGCTTCCTGACCGGCCTTCTTCACTGCTGGCCGCCGAAACAGACGCTGCGGTTTGCGGCTGCGGTGGGGGCGTGCAATGTGCAGAAAGCGGACGCGACCAGCGGCATTCCCTCCATGGAGGAAGTTTTGAGCCGGTCCAGGAAATGGAATCTTCGGGAAAGCCGGCTCCATCCGGAAGACGTCGGTGCCGAAACGACCGTAAAAATCGCGTGAGCGAAAAAAACGTGAGGTAGAAATCCGGAGTTGCCCCGGTACTGCGTCACGTTTCTTTATGGCTGTGCAGGAAAGAGGATCCAGCCCGCGTCTTGAGGACTCGGGAGACTGTCGCCCTATTTCTGCGCGTTCATTCTGCGTCCGACGGAGAGGACTTTCTCAATGATCTCATCCGTGAGTTCGTAGCCCGGCTGATTCGGCATTCCTTCCCAGATGACGCCGCCGTAGAGCGGTTCCACAAGAACGGCATGAGGGATCCCGAAGACTCCCAGTGCGTTGGCCGTCCTGCGTTTCATGTCGATGCCGACGTAGTATTTCAGGTCCTTGCCTTTGTATTGGCCGCTCAGATTGTCGATCGAGCCCCGGTCCGTTTCGTAGATGGAAATGACGATGAGTTCCTCACCGAATTTCTCGAACCAGTGGTTCAGTTCCACGATCTCACGCCGACAGGCTGGGCACCACGACGCGGAGAAGTCGACCAGAACGTACTTTCCTTCCAGCGAGGGCGGAGCTGCTCCGTACCATTCATCGACCAGAATGAATTTCTCAAGACGTTCTTTTGCCGTCAGAGTTTCAGTTGCTTCGTTTTCTTCCTGGATCTTTCCGCGGGAATCGAGAAGCGGGACCGGCATGAAAAGCCAGGAATCAGCCCAGAGATTTTTCGACGGCTGACGCTGGGGATGGAAGAGCGTGCCGGGATTGGAGGCTTCTACCGGGGAACTTTCGACGGATTTGGCCGGCTCACCCGTCACGACGGACGGCATGGAAAGCGGTCCGACGAGCGTTGGGGTGAAATCGTCGCCGCCGCGGTCCCCTTCTGTCGCGAACGCGGACACGCAGGAAAACGAAAGCATTCCCGCTGCGATGAAGAGTTTTGGAAAATGGAAGACGAAAGACTTTTTCGCCTGATTTATGGAATGAATGAATTTTTTCATGATCGGATCTCCTTAAGGATTGGGAAATGTGCTGAATGGGGCGTCCGGAAATCTTTGGGAATCATTTCGCGGTGGAATCAGCGTCCTGCCTACTGATTTTTTGCCATTCGCTAAAATTTTCAGCATTGAAATAGTTTTTGCCGAGCCACCGGATGATCGGTGCTCCGGGATGCTGGCGGTAGTCGTTTCGCTCCATTTTCAGACCGGCCAGCCAGTCATTTTCCATCCGGAGGCAGACTTCCGTGGAATCGTGGAAAATATTGTCCCGTACGATGAAATTTTTGGTTTCTGCCGAGTTCTGGTAGAACATCAGATGCCCGCCATTGGGATCCGGACGCTGAGTGTGGGACCAGCAGACGCCGGCGTTCAGGCAGACGTTTTTCTCAAAGAGAATGTCCTCTGTCTTTCCGCCGCGGTTCCAGTACTCGAAGGAATACTCGGAATTTTCGATCCAGTTTTCCCGGTACGTGATCCGCATCTGGTTGGACGGGGCGTCCACCGTCCCCTTCCCTTGGTTGGTCAGTGCGGCATCGTAGACTTCCCGGATCCGGCATTTCTCAACGAGGCAGTCTTCTGCGGAATTCCAGAACTCGATCGCGTTTCCGAACCGGACAGGCTTGCCGTTTTCGTGGGTGAACTGGTGTCCGCCCCCAATATAGTAGAGATCGCATCTCCGAATCGTCAGCCGTGCTGTGTTGATGCCGCCGAAACCGTGAGCCGCGCCGTATGCGACCGCGAGGTCTTCGTAGACGACGTCGTGGACGTGGGACTGATTCACGATGGTCGTGCGGACGGCGAGTTCGATGCTTTCGCAGGTTTTTCCGGGATTTTCGTCCCAGTAGAGGAAAACCCGGCATTTTTCCGGATCGTAGAAATAGTCTCCCGGTGCATTCAGGTCTTCCATCTTCCATTTTTTGAAGCCGCAGCGATGGTATTTTGTGAAGTTCCCGTGGTCGAAGATGATGTTTCCGACATCTACAGGGAGGAAGAGCGAGCGGTCGACTCGAGCCTCTTTCAGGCTGAGGAATTCGGCCTCAAGCCGCGAATTCGCCGGCATTCCGCCAATGCTCCAGTGCCAGACGAAACGGTAGTCTCCCGTTTTCGGCAGTTTCGTGTCGTTGACGTCCATCATCAATTTAATGGTCTGCCATTCTGTCCCGACTTTCAGTGCCGGACTGACGGCTTTCGTGGTCCATGGAGCTTTCTGGAGGGAGATGGCCGGGCCGCTGAGCGTCATTTCGCAGTTCGCGCGGACACGGAGTTTCAGGATCATCGCCTGTGGGAGATCTTTTTCTTTAAGTTCCGGTCCCCAGACCTGGATCTGATTGCGGGTCTTTCCGCCGTGCGTACAGTCGAACGAGAGTTTCCGCACTCCGTTTTCGAATGAGGAGACCATCGGACAGCGGATCTCCGGTTCACGGTAGATGCTCCACGGCTGGTCAAAATTGGCGGGGACGTCTCCGAGGATCTCCGTTTCCATTTTGCGTGTCGCCCAGATGTTGGGAGCCTCTTCTGTCCAGCTCGATTCCGTCGACGCATCCACGGAACCGTAAAATGTCGGCTTGGCTTTCTCCGAGTTGCCGTAAGCTCCGTAGCGGACCGGATTTCCCGGCTCGCCGGAATGCGGGAGAAGAACACCGCGCCAGATCCCGCCGCGTTCCCAGAGGATCTCGTCGCCGGGCTGGATCTCTTCCGAAGAATTCACTCGGGCGATCGATGCCCAGGGTGTTTTTGCGCTTTTGCCGTCGTTTTCATCATTTCCGGAAGGGGAAACGAAATAGGTCGTGCCGAAAGTCTGCGAAACGGTCAGGAACGCAATATAGAGAATGCTGAAAATGGACGTTTTCTTCATGTGCGGCTCCTTGGAGCTGGCGGGAGTGGGGACAGAAGGCTCGTCTGATTGGAACGGGACTCGCATACTGTCTGTATTTCGGAGACGTGGAAAAATCGGGAGTTCTGGAAAGGGTAGAATGAGGATTCCTTTCCAGAATTCCAGGTCTTCAAAAATTTAAAGCTGGCGCGCACCGGCAGCCGGGCGGGTGACGAAAAGATCCGGCTCGATCCCGGTCGCCGTTTTGTAGTCCGCGCGGATCGCCGCGATGATGGAATCGGTCTTCGCTGTCTGGATGAGCGAAACGGTGCATCCGCCGAATCCGCCTCCCGTCATGCGGGAACCGTAAACGCCGCCTTCGATGCCGACCTTTCGGGCTGCTTCGACCAGAATGTCGAGCTCACGGCAGCTGACTTCAAAATCGTCGCGCAATGATTCATGGCTCTCGTACATGAGACGGCCCATCAACTCATAGTCACCGGCTTCGATCGCCTTGACGGCATCCGTCGTGCGCTGGATCTCTCCCACAACGTGACGGCATCGGCGGAACTGAACGTCGGTCAGCTGGTCCTTTCCGGCAACGAGCTGATCCATGCTCAGATCGCGCAGGGACGCGACGCCGAGGATCTTTGCGGAATCATGGCACGCGGCCCGGCGTTCCGGATACTCGCTTCCGGAAAGCTGATGCTTCACCCGGCTGTTGATGATGAGGATGCTCAGATCCGGTGTGGTGAAGGGGACGAGCTTCGTTGAATAGTCGCGGCAGTCCAGCAGCATGATGTGGTCTTTCGCGCCCATCGCGGAGATGAACTGGTCCATGATCCCGCACGGCATTTTGGCAAATTCATGTTCTGCTTTTTGGCAGATGAGTGCTTTGCGGACCGGATCGACGTCTGCGCCGGAGATCGTCTCGATGAGCGTCGCGACGGCGACTTCAAGGGCTGCGGAACTGGAAAGCGCCGCTCCGAGCGGAACGTTCGCGTGGATGACTGCGACGAAAGACTCCGCCTGCACAGAGGGAGTTTCCGCCAGATACCCGGCGATGACGCCCTGAACGTACTCGAACCAGTCGACACGCGGCCCCGGCTGGATCTCGCCGGAGAGCTTCACGATCGCCGGATTGCGCTTGGCCGTCGAGATGATCTTCGCACAGCCGGCCGGGACTTTATCTTCCGGGAGAGCGGGAGCCGCGAGAATGACGACATTGCGCTCGATCGCCATCGGGAAAACAAAGCCCTCATTGTAGTCCGTGTGCTCGCCGATGATATTTACGCGCCCCGGAGCCGTCACGGTCCATTTCGGTTCGCGGCCAAAATGTTTCTGAAAAGCGGATCCTGCATCGTGAAGGAGTTTTTCGAACATTGGGAAATTCCTCGTAGTTTGTTGGGGGAAGTCGAGTTTCCTGATTTTCCGCATATGTGCCGTTCGCCAGTGCGGCGGATGTGGGGGGACGGAAACTCAGGAAATGATTTGAAATGAACGATTCTTCTTTCTATTTTATGGATTTATGGATTTCTGTCAAGTTTCTTCCCGGGGGATTTTCAGGATTCTTTCAGGAAAATTTAAAATTTTTTCTTCATTTTGCAAAATGTGCGCGTTATTTTTTGCCCGGATACTTGATTCCAATGCGAAAATCTGCTATGATAGGATGCCGTTGGATCGGATCCTGAATTCCATCCGCTGTCTTCGTTTCAGACTTTTTGGGGTTTTCCATGAAAAGAACACACATTTTGGTCGCTTTCCTGCATCAGACGCGAATTTCAGCCGTTTGGGGGCTTTGGGGATTTCTTTTCTGTTTTTGTGTGGGCGAATTGATGGATCCGGTGGGCTCGTACCCTGGGAACGACGGTGCGATGCCGATTCTGAAGAAGCTCATGGGACAGGATCCAGGCTGGTTTTCTGTTTCCGTTTGTGCGGAAGAGCTTCCGGCTGCGGGAATTCCGGCAGGGAATGGGAATGCGGAAAAGAAACCTGCGGAACCTGCTGCGGAGGAGCCTGAGAAACCGGTGCCGGCAAACGGTACGGAGAAGGCGGCCCCGGCGAAAGCTGAGCCGAAAGAAGTACCTGCTGCGGAGAATACGGAAAATGCGGAAGAGACAGAGGGAAATGCGGATGAGACGGAGGAAAATAC
>CAZRGJ010000103.1:0-5469 GCA_964599445.1 uncultured Planctomycetaceae bacterium
GAGCCTCACGTCCGTGACGCTCCCCGACAGCGTAACGAGCATTGGAGATGGAACATTCTCCGGCTGCTCCAGCCTCACGTCCGTGACGCTCCCCGACAGCGTGACGTACTTTGGAGATCACATGTTCGGCTGCTGCACGAACCTCACGATCTACGGCAAAGCCGGTTCAAAAGCGGAATGGTACGCGGAGAAAGAGGGGCACAAATTTCAGGAAATTGAGTAAGCCGGAAAAAGCGGTCTCGCAAGGAAGCGGCGTCAGGACATGGACGTACTTTTGGACGCGTCTTTTTCGTTTTCTGATCCAGCGAAGGTCCGTCTATTGACAAAAAATCGGTTTCGAGTATAATGAAGAAAGGAACGGGACGGTGCGTTCATCAGCGTATCCGTCCCGGTGCATTTTTTCAGGAAAACAAAAATTTCCCCGCTTGTTTTTTCAAAAACGGAGTCCTTTATGTCCGAAACCAATCCTTCCGTGGAACTCATCGCAACGTCGGTAATGGGGCTGGAATCTGTCGTGGCGCGCGAATTGCGGGAAATGGGATTCGACGCCCAAAATATCGAGGTCGGCCGGACGCTCTTTCACGGCTCCGTTCGGGATATTTGCCGAGCGAACATCCACCTGCGCTGCGCGGGCCGCGTGCTCATTCGGATGGCGGAATTTCCCGCGGAGGATTTCGGGGAACTGTTTGACCGGACTGTCGAACTCCCCTGGGAACGCTGGCTTCCGAAAAACGCAGCGTTTCCCGTTGACGGACGCAGTGTCCGCTCGAAACTCACCAGCGTCCCTGCGTGCCAGAGCATCGTGAAGAAAGCCGTCGTGACGCGCCTTCTCAAAGCGTGGAATACCGCGGAACTCCCCGAAGACGGGCCGAAATACCCGATCGAAGTCTCACTCCTCAAAGACAGGGCGACGCTGACCATCGACACGACCGGCGAAGGACTCCATCGGCGCGGATACCGCAAGCTCGTCGGTGCGGCTCCGCTGCGTGAGACACTGGCGGCCGGTCTCGTACTTCTAAGCTACTGGAATCCGGAACGTCCCCTGCTCGACCCGTTCTGCGGAAGCGGCACCATTCCGATCGAAGCCGCGCTCATCGGCCGAAACATCGCGCCAGGGCTCCGACGGAATTTCGTCTCGGAAGCATGGAACGCCATCCCGTTCTCCGACTGGACGGAAGTCCGCAAAGCCGCTCATGACGCGATCCTGCCGTCGATCCCCGCTCCGATCATGGGGGGCGATCTGGATCCGGACGCCGTCGAAATGGCCCAGTACCACGCCGAAATGGCTGGAGTTTCAGGCGACATTCAATTCCGATGCCGCGATTTCTTCAAATCAGAACCGGATGGCGAGTACGGCTGCACTATCATGAACCCGCCGTACGGGAACTGGATCGGCGAATACCGCGAGCTTCAGGAACTCTATGCCGCGATCCCCGGTGTCCTGCGCAAATTTTCGACCTGGTCGCACTACATCTACACGGGATTCCCCGATTTTGAACGGCGCATCGGCCAGCAGGCAGACCGACGCAGAAAGATCTACAATTCGCGCCTGGAATGTACCTACTTCCAATTCTTCGGTCCCCGTCCTCCCAAAACGGCAGAGGAACGCTCCGCAGAAACTTCCGAAGTTCCCGAAAACGCGGACGTACCGGCAACCGAAACTTCCGAACAGGCGCAATCCGGCTCCGAAACCGAACAAAACGCCCGGACAGAACGTCCGATCCGCGCAGCCTTCGGCGGTCTGAGCGACTCGGTGAAGCACTCGGCACAGGATTTCGAACGGCGTCTGGAAAAACTCGCGCACCACTACCGACGCTGGCCGACGAAACGCGGGATCACGTGCTTCCGGCTCTACGACCGCGACATTCCGGAGATCCCTCTGGCGATCGACCGCTACGAGGACTGCCTCCACATTGCCGAATACGACCGTCCGCATGACCGGACCGGCGCGCAGCAGTCGGAGTGGATGGATCTGATGGTAGAGATCGCGGGAAAAGTCCTGGATGTTCCGCGGGAAAAGATCTTCATCAAACGCCGCCGGCGTCAAAGCGGAGCGACCCAGTACGAGCGGTGGGACACGAAGCATTACGTCATCGAAGCACACGAAGGCGGACTGAAATTCTTCGTGAACCTCTCCGACTATCTCGACACCGGACTGTTCCTCGACCACCGGATCACGCGGGACATGGTGCGCAATGAAGCCGCCGGGAAACGGGTCCTGAACCTCTTCTCGTACACCGGGTCCTTCAGCGTCTACGCTGCCGCGGGAGGTGCCGGGAGCGTCACGACGGTAGACCTTTCCAATACGTATCTGGACTGGGCACAGGACAACATGGAGCTCAACGGATTCCGCGGTCCGCAGTACGAGTACGTCCGCAGCGACGTTTTCCGTTTTCTGGAAGCACTCTACGACGATGAATTTTTCGACCTGGTCATCCTCGACCCGCCGACGTTCTCGAACAGCAAGGACTTGGACGACTGGGACGTTCAGCGCGACCATGCGGAAATGCTGAATCTCCTGATCCCGCACCTTGCGCCGGGCGGAGTCATTTACTTCTCGAACAATAATCGGCGTTTCCGCCTGAACGAGTCGGAGATCCAGGGCGTCAGCATCCGGGAGATCTCAAATCGAACGGTTCCGGAAGACTTCCGAAACAAAAGGATCCACCGCTGCTGGCGAATGGTGAAACCGGGGAAAGAACAGTAAAAAAACCGTTGAAAAAGCGGAGAGACCGACGTGTGGAGAAACGGCGGCGAAACTCTCACTTCCGTTTCTTCCTTTTTTTCTGCTTTCAGATCCGCATCGTCATTTTTTCATAAAAAAAATCCGGCCAGCGCGAGGGAGCACTTGAAAAAATTGATTTCTGTGCTATAGTGTGGGAAGAAAATATTTTTCACGTTTTATGTAAGAGTTCATTTTGAAAAGGAGTCAACATGATGAAAAAACTCGCACTGCTCCCGGCGCTTTTCGCGCTTCTGAGCATTCCTGCCGTCTTGTGCGGCGCAGCAGAGTGGAAGATCCAGGAAAATCCGATCCTCACTCCGTGGGCTGAACAGGTTTCCCCCGCCAACGCTCACCCCGAATATCCCCGTCCCCAGTTCGTCCGTAAAGACTGGGTGAACCTCAACGGTCTGTGGGACTACGCCATCATCAAGGCCGGCGAACACGTTCAGAAATGGGATGGAAAGATCCTCGTGCCCTACCCGGTCGAATCCGCACTCTCCGGCGTTAAGCGCGAAATCGGAAAAGATAATCTGCTCGTCTACCGCCGCACCGTCACCATTCCGGCCGAATGGAAAGACAAGAACGTCGTCCTCAACTTCGAAGCGTGCGATTGGAAAACCGACGTCAACGTCAACGGCAAACACGTCGGAACGCACATCGGCGGTTACGCGCCGTTTAGTTTCGACATCACCAGTGCTCTGAAGCCGGAAGGCGAGCAGGAGATCGAAGTCGTTGTCTTCGACCCGACCAGCGATCACTGGCAGCCCCGCGGCAAGCAGGTCACCAACCCGGGCGGCATCTGGTACACGCCGGTCACCGGTATGTGGGCCACCGTCTGGATGGAACCGGTCGCGAAGCAGGGGCAGCTCCTGAACTGCGCAGGTTACGCCGCGAAAGTAGTCGACGGAAAACTTGTCCCGTGCAATGGAGGCAACATGGTCATCCAGGGTACCGCGAAGATCGCTGACCCGAAAGCGACCGTTTTCGTGGAAGCCGACGTCATCGATCCGGAAACCGGCGTCACGCTCTACTCCGGCGGCGCGATGGTCAAAGACGGCAAGTTCCGCATGGCAGGCAAAGTCAAGGACGTGAAATTCTGGTCTCCCGAATCTCCGTTCCTCTACACGGTGAAGTATCGTCTCTCCGTCAACCAGCGTACGGTCGACACGGTGGAAAGCTACCTCGGTATGCGTACCTCGACACTCGGCAAGACCGAAGACGGGATCACCCGCATGATGATCAACGGCAAATTCATCTTCCAGTATGGTCCGCTCGATCAGGGATGGTGGCCGGATGGTCTTTACGCCGCTCCGACGGATGAAGCCCTCAAGTACGACCTGGTCATGACGCAGAAAATGGGCTTCAACATGCTGCGCAAGCACGTGAAAGTCGAACCGCGCCGCTTCTACTACCACTGCGACAAAATGGGTCTCCTCGTCTGGCAGGATATGCCGAACGGCGACCGCCACATTTCTCCGCGCGACCCGGACATCGTCCGCTCGCAGGAATCGACTGAAAACTACTATCGCGAATGGAGCGAGATCATGGAGACCCTCCAGAACTCTCCGTCCATCGTAATGTGGGTCCCGTTCAACGAAGGCTGGGGTCAGTTCGACACTCAGACGGTCCTTGACTGGACGAAAGCGAAAGACCCGACCCGCCTGGTCGATGGTCCGAGCGGCTGGAGCGATCGCGGATGCGGCGACGTGCACGATATGCACCGCTACCCCGGCCCCGGCATGTTCCCGCCGGAAGAAAACCGCGCCACCGTTCTGGGTGAGTTCGGCGGTCTTGGTCTGCCGTGCCCGGACAATGCGTGGAAAAAACAGGGCAACTGGGGCTACGTCTCCTTCGCCGATACGGAAGGCCTCCGCGCGAAGTACCAGAACCTAATCGTCGCGCTGCGCAAGCTGATCGACCAGGGTCTCTCTGCCGCCGTTTACACGCAGACGACCGACGTCGAGGTCGAAGTCAACGGTCTGATGAGCTACGACCGCAAAGTCGATAAGATGGGCTGGGAAAACGTCGCGAAGATCAACTCCCGCCTCTACAAACCGCTTCCGGTCGAAAAAGAAGTCGTGAAAGTTGGTCAAGAGTGGTCGTACACGACGGACGCTCCGGCAGAAAACTGGATGAACTGCGATTTCGATGCTTCCGCATGGAAAGTCGGCAAGAATCTCGGAGCCACCTTCCCGCCGAACGTCACGGTCGAAACCGAATGGAAGACCCCAGAGATCTGGGTCCGCCGTTCGTTCGATCTGGACAGTGTCGAAGGCAAAAATTTCGCTCTGAAACTCTACCATGACGAAGACGCGACCGTTTACGTTAATGGCGTGAAAGTTCTCGAAGTGCCGGGATACACTGCGGAATACACGACCTATGAACTTCCGGCAGAAGCCGTCAAGGCATTCAAAGCCGGCAAAAACACGATCGCGATCCACTGCCGTCAGACCAAGGGCGGACAGTTCATCGACTGCGGGATCGTTTCTCTTGAAGAAGCGAAATAGTCCGGGATCGAGAGATTCCTGAATCTCAAATCGGGAAGGTTCCTTGCGGGACCTTCCTTTTTTTATCGCCTCCCGCTGGCCTACAGAACGGCCTACAGAATCACACGCAGAACATGGGTCAGTCTCTCTTCCTGTTTCACTCTCACCCCCAATTTGAGCGTCTGGCTTAAGACAAAAAAACGGACGCTCCATTTTACTTGGAAATGGAGCGTCCGGCATGATCTCACCCGGCAAATG
>CAZRGJ010000103.1:5479-8512 GCA_964599445.1 uncultured Planctomycetaceae bacterium
CGCCATCCGGTTAATGCTTCCAGCGAGGCTGGACGGTTCACGGCGGCGCGCTTTCAAGTTCGTATTGACGATGAAATCGATCGTGTAGCGCCAACCCGGCACATCGTGCTGCGAAAAGTCGGTTTCCCATTCTTCATCGTCTTCGTCGGCATCATCGCAAACTTCGGTGAAGACATGCTCCTCTTCATCATCTTCCGGATAGCGTTCCTCTTCCGCCTCAAAACCACGGCCCGCAGCATAACGCGCATCGCGCTCCGAAACAGAACGGCGGGAACGACGCTGACGGCGGGAACGCGGTTCCCGTTCCTCTTCCTCTTCCACGTCTTCTTCCATGACGGGTTCCTGCCAGGCAGTATCCTGGAAATCGTCCTCGAATTCTTCGAAACGATTTCTCGCATCACGGCGGGAACGTTTTCTCGGAGCCGCCGACATTTCATCCAGTTCCTCTTCAAAAACAGGTTCTTCGACAGCTTCCGCCATACGGCCGCGTTCCATTTTTTCACGCTGCGAACGACGGCGGCGGCGGGAACGCGCACCATTCGGCACTTCCCGTTCTTCTTCAAAAACAGGCTCCGGCTCTTCCGTCTGAAAGGCGAAATCCATTTCATTGGAAATGCACTCTTCCATTTCCGGCATTTCGTCGACCATCGGACGCCGATTTCTGCGAGTTCTCTCCCGGCGTGCCGGAACTGCGGCAGCTTCTTCCTCTTCTGCACGATTTTTTCTTCCGGATCGACGGCCGGCTTTTTCCGTTTCCTGCATCTTGCTGGCCATGACACCCGCCATCAGACCGCCGATTGCAGCCGATTTTTCTTCAGCAGCGGCAGCTTCCTGCGCACCGGAACGGCGGCGGCGACGGCTGCGCGTCGGAGCGGGAGTGCTTTCTTCCATTTCTTCAGCTTCTTCCGGCATCGAAACAGCAGGAGCCTCCATCGGTGCATCTTCTGCATTTCTCCGTCCGCGCTCACGACGTGACCGACGGGAAACGTCTTTCTTTTCAGCCTGCATTTTCGGCTCCTCAAAAACATTTTCAGGCGAAACAAAATCATCGTCTTCAAGCCCGGCCATTCCACATTCCGCAGACGCCTTCACCGCCGCAGGGAAATCTTTCTTCATGGAAGGAGCCGCAGCAGGAGCTTTCTCTTTCTTCTCGCTTTTCTCAGGAACAGCGACCGGGATCCCGAGATCGAAAGCCAGGCTGTCCCACGGATCCAGCCCTTCCGGTTTCTCCAGAACCTCAGATCCTTCCGATCCCGCGGTCTCTCCGCATTCCTCGGTTTCCGCTTCATCCGCATCTCCGCAAACCGCGTCGAAAAGCTCATCTGCCGCACATTCTTCGTCGGCGGAGGTCTCTTCAGTCTCCTCTTCATCAAGAAGGCCGAATCCAAATCCGCTGTTCACCGGACGTTCGTAGCGGTCCAGCACCCGGCAAAGAAACCCATCTTCCGAAAGGACCGGCGCGGGAGTTTCCACAACAGAGTCTTCCGCAAATTCATCCGAGCCGATCTCCGCCGTCTCTTCTTCTGCACAAACCTCGTCCGCCGCGCAGACATCTTCCGCTTCCGCAGACTCCGTCCCGCAGCATTCGCCGCAAACTGCACACTCTTCCTGTTCGGCAGTTTCTTCCTGAACGTCTTCCGGCTCTTCAGTCAGTTCGGGTTCCCGTCCTTCCAGAGAGAGATGCGTGTACGTCTTCGTCGTTTGCGTCCATCCGAAGAAATCCTCCTCGGGTTCCTCTTCGTCAGCCGCGGTCTCTTCGCAGTTTTCCGTTTCGCAAACTTCCGAAACGGGAGCCGCAAAGACAGCATAGTCCATTTCCTGTCCTTTGGAAAGATCCGAAGCCGCATCAGCCGTTTCGTTCAAAGTATCCGAATCTTCAGAAAAGAGGATCTCGCGAACATGACGTTCCTGCTCCTGAGAGGCAGCTGCAGAAAGGAAATCCAGCGGTGAAGTTTCGTCATTTTCAGGAACCGACTCTTCCGCATTCTGATTTTGCGCGGTGAAGATCCGGTCCCAATAATTAGTCTTTTTCTGTGTCATGGTGAACTTAATCTGATCAATGAATTTAACTGCCCGGCACTACGCAGGCAAAAGGAAAATTTTCCAGCTCTCCGCGGCCCGAATTGCCAGACTGCGGTTTCAGAAACCGGCCGCTGACGGCCACAGACCCCTGACGTCTTTTTTGCCGACCATCCCGGGACCTGAACTCGGAAAAATGGAAAAGTTTAAAAAATTTCTTCAAAATATTTTAAATGCAGTCTCCATCCCGTCAATGATTTTCTTTTCTGCGCGACAGGCAGAGGAATGAAGTGGAATTCCGCCGTTTTTCCGCGAAACGCGTCTCCAAACGGAATTTTTGAAATTCGAAGCCGATCCAGCTTCTGCGATTTGTCTGCAAATCAAAAATATTTCTCCTATTTTATCTCACCGCGATTTAAAGTCAATTGGAAACCCCCCAAAAAATCGAAAAAATTCCAAAATTTTGGATCTTCTTTCCGTTTCAGAACTTTCCTGCCTTCCATTTTCGCTGATTTTTGCCGTCAAAGGCAGAATTTCGAAGATCGAAAAGCATCTCCGCGTAAACAGAAAGCAGGAATGCGGATCCTGTACGTTCCATCCGCTCATGAAAAACGTCTTTCGATGTACGATCTGAAACGGTTTCTTCTCCAGTCAGTCCATCAGGAAATCAGTTCATCAGGAAGTCAGCAGACAGGCAAAAGAAAAAGAGAAAAAACAAAGAAAGAGTACGGACACCAAACCGGAGAGCGAACAGACGGACGAAAAATAGGATGAGAAAATACTCAAAATCCTCGACGGCGGGGAAATCGGGAAAAAAACTCAGAAAACGGGTTTCCAAAGAGGAAAAAATGAAAAGAAAGGACGATTTTGAGGCGTTTTTTGGAAGAATGAGGTAAAAAATCATGAAATTTTCAATATTTTACCTCGCCCCCCCTTGCGAAAAACTCAACTATCTGTTAAAATTCAACGAAAATTATTCATAGACATTTTCTTTTTTAGGGAACCGAAGAAATG
>CAZRGJ010000104.1:0-8416 GCA_964599445.1 uncultured Planctomycetaceae bacterium
AAGGGCTGACGCGAAACGTCAACTCCCGGCGAATGGCCTGCGGCCTGTATCGCCGAATATCAAAGCGGCAAAGGTCACTCCGTGACCGTATTGCCGCACTCCAAATTCCCCTCCCTCGGAGGGGTGCAGACCGAAGGGCTGACGGGGTGGTTTGGTGAACTCTTTAGAAACCTCAAGTCCGCAAAAAAAACGCCGCGAAACCCTTCCACCGTCTTCGACGGTCCCCCTCCCCTAAAAGGGGAGGCTGAATGTGCGGACACGCACTCTAAAAACGAAGCAGCCAGACAAACTACTTCTTCAGGACCGTGTAGGCCATCGGTCTGACGGTCTGTCCTTCATACGCAAAGTCCGTTTTCGAGTAATTGCAGATGATCTGTGTCCCGTTCGAAAACACAGAGCGGAATACGCCGGGTGCGATTTCGGAATGGTCGTCGAGGAACTCGTACTGGAGTTCCTTCATCGACTCAAATTCATCGTATCCTTTTTTGATCGCCGCGACGGACTGCCGAAGGATCTCATCCGTTCCGCATTCGATGTCTGCGTCTCCCATCCAGTTTTTTCCGGTACTTCGGAATTTACTGTAGAAGTAGAACATTGGACGGCCGCCGAATTCGACGAGCTTCATTTTCGTGAGCGGATCCTTGATCGTGTAGTTTGTCGTCGCGCAGTACGGATTGTTCAAAACGATCCCATTGTACACGATATGCCAGAACGGCACGTGCCGATCGACGAGATTCGGAAGGGGAGTGCCCGGATTGTAGAAGCTGATGTACAGCGCATAGTCCAGGTTCGAGACCGCATAGTCGAAACCGCCCTCGGACCCCATTCCGCCAAGGTCTTTCTGCGTTTTTGCGAAGATCTCGCGGGTCCATTTCGCGAAATCCTCTTTCGTCGCCGGATGCTCCACACTATGGCAGGTGCGCGGATTCACGGTCGAATAGACGTCAATGTAGTGGATCCCGCGGAAACCGCACGCCGAGAGAGCCGGAAAATCTTCTTTCGGAAACCGCTTGAACATACACTCGGGGCACGTCTCGTACATCGCGCCGCCGCCCCACGTCGTGTACGTGTTCGTGTTTCCGTCTTTCTTGCGCAGGAGGAAATTTTCGTCCCAGCGTCCTCCAAGATGCGAGACACTGTACGCGTCGGAGTAGTTCGTATGGCAAACGATCTGGTACCCGTTGGCCTGCGCATACCGGACGGCTTCCTTGAGCTTTTCCGTCCCTCCGAGACGCGGATCTGCCGGGAAGATTTGCGGATACCGTCCGTCATGCCCTCCGATATTCCAGCCAACGAGGCAGAATTCCGCTTTTTCGACCCCCTGACGCTTAAATTCATCCACGATGTCTTTGAATCGGTCGAACGTAATGACCGGCTTCATTTCTGGCTCGTTTTCCGCCGTCTGCTCTTTCACGGGAGACGGGACCGGTTTCCAACCCATGCGGACGCGGATCTCCATCGCTTCGGCTGCGTATTTCAGTTCCGGACGTCCCGCGATCTTCTCTTTCAGCGGCTTCACCTCACCGCGTGCAAGCTGCCAGTTCCGGTAAACGCGCGCCATGTCGGCGTACTCGGCAGACTGCGGAAGAAGGTGGAATTCAAGCTGAATGTCCGAGTAAATTCTGTCGTCCACCAGATTGGAAAGATCATACGACGGGAAAACTCGGTACTTGCCGTCCCGCAGATCGCAGAACTGACGCGCTTCGTATCGCAGGCCGGTCATGATGACGGCCATCGCACCGCGGGGAGTCTTCACGCCGAAGGTCGGCATCACGACGTGGGAGTTCACGTACCGGGCATTCTCGCGTTCCTGAAAAGTACCGTACATCCCATTGCAGAATACAAAAAATCCGTCATCGCCCGCCTTCGCATTCGCCCACGGATGGTGGACCTCAAGATAGCGCGTGCCTTTCGGGATCGACGCGGCAGGAATGGTCAGGTACTGAACGTTTCCTTTCTGCTCCAGAGAGACTTTGTGCGACTCGGCAGGACGGTTGGCTTCCGGCACGAAAATCAGCGTATAGTGCGCCTCGGCAGGTCCATGGAGTGTCTCAGCCTCCGCCGCGAATGATGGAAGCGCAAAACCGAAAAAGAGCACGAAAGCCAAAAGCAGTTTCTTCATGAGAACTCCTCCTGATGATTTGATTGACCGGTTGGTTGGTGAATGAATCGGCGGGTAGATCGATCGGAAAACCGATCGTTTTGCCAGCGTGCCGCAGAAGGGGACCGGACGGCTAAATGCCGGAAATCGTTCTGAGGCATTCATGATGGATCCTCCGATTTTACCCCGAACGAAATCAAATGTCAAGGGGAGAAAAAAAGAAAAAAGAGCCATCCGACAGATAAGCACTCATTTCTACCAGAGAGGAGACCGAAGATCCGCAGAAACACACAGAAAAGAAAAAAAACGAAAATGAATTTCGATTTTTAAAATCGCTTCGTGTATTTGGTTTCTTTTCGGAACTTTCGTGTTCCCTTTCTGTGTACTTCTGCGGATCTCGGTGTTTTCTGTGGTTAAGATCTTCGGCGCAGGCGGTCCCGCGCGCGACGGCACTCTCCGAGAGTCGTCTGGCTGGGCTACCCGTAAAGAGACGGCGGACGTGAGAGGGAAACATTTTGAAAATCGATTCCCTCTCAGACACTCTCTTCAAAAACTTTTTGATGTTTTTGTATCTAGTGATTCTGCAGATCCGTTCCCATATCGCGAATGGCGTTCTGCGAATTGCGGATCGAGCAGAATTTCGGCCCGCACATCGAGCAGTACTCGTGATGCGATCCGGAACGGACGATCGATTCCTCATGCATCCGCTTTGCCGTCTCGGGATCAAGGGAAAGCTCGAACTGCTTCGGCCAGTCAAACGCATAGCGGGCGCGGCTCATCTCGTCGTCGCGGTCCTGAGCGTGCGGACGATGACGCGCAATGTCCGCAGCGTGCGCCGCGATCTTGTGTGCAATGACACCGGCACGGACGTCGTCGATGTTCGGCAGGCCAAGGTGTTCCTTCGGCGTAACGTAGCAGAGCATCGAAACGCCATGGTACGCCGCGAGAGTTCCTCCGATCGCACTGGTAATGTGGTCGTACCCCGCTCCAATGTCGCAGACCAGCGGACCAAGGACGTAGAATGGAGCCTCATGGCACCATTCTTTCTGATTCTTCACGTTCATTTCGATCTGGTCTACCGGAACATGGCCAGGGCCTTCGATCATGACCTGGCAGCCGTGCTCCCACGCCTTGAGAGTCAGCTCGCCCATGACTTTCAGCTCGGCAAACTGTGCCTCGTCGGAAGCATCCGCGATGCACCCGGGACGCAGACCGTCGCCGAGACTCCACGTGACGTCGTACGCGGCAAGGATCTCGCACATTTCGTCAAAGTGCGTGTAGAAGGGGTTTTCCGCCTTATGGACCGCCATCCACTGCGCGACGAGCGACCCGCCACGGGAAACGATCCCCAGCGTCCGCTTCGCAGCCAGCGGGACCATGTCCTTCAGAAACGCACAGTGGACCGTCATGTAGTCTACCCCCTGCTGCGCCTGAAATTCAATGATGCGAAGGAAATCTTCCGCCGTCATGTCCTCGATCTTTTCCAGCTCCTCGGCAACCTGGTAAATCGGCACCGTCCCGATCGCCACGTTGATGTCGTCGATGATCGCCTGGCGGATCTCGTTGATCTGCGCACCAGTCGAAAGATCCATGACAGTATCCGCACCGCATTCGACCGCACAGCGCACCTTGGCCAGTTCGCAGCAGATGTCGCTCTGAATCGGCGAGTTTCCAAGATTCGCGTTGATTTTCGTCCGGCATGAGATCCCGATCCCCGCAGGTACGAGACCTTTTTCAAGATGGATCCGGTTCGCCGGGATCACGAGCCGACCGTGCGCGATCTCGTCGCGGATCGTTTCGACAGGAAGGTACTCCTGACGGGCCACGTGTTCCATTTCCGGCGTAATGCGGCCGGCCAGTGCTTCAGTTCGTTGGGTTTTGTGCATTTTCTTCACTCAAAAAGGAATTCTGCAAAAATTTTGGGGTCAAATTTCCTTAATCTTACTCCATTTTGAAAAAAAGTCAACCCCACCGAACACGATTGCGCAAAATTTCAGCGAGTTTTCCATGTCTTCAGCGGCGGGATCGGTACTCAGCTGCCGGCTGGCCCCTTTTGGGTATTTTTTTCATATTCTTTCGGAGCTGACAGTACCCAGGAACCATCCCGTTTACTGCCTTGACGGAAAAGCAGATTTTTTTCCCGTAAAGAATCCATCATGCGCTTTATCGTCCGTTCCGATTTTTTTATTTCGGCAGCGAGCTGTTTTTGTGTGGTTTTAGGAGCCTTGGCGAGAATGCTTAAAATGGCGCGCTCCTCCAAAGTGACATTTTGGCACTTTGAAATGGCACTTTGAATTTTCATTTCCTGATCCCAGCGAATATGGCAAAACCGATTTTTGAGTTCATGCTGACCATTAAAAAGTAAATTTTCAAAGAAGCGTTCCAGAAAAACGGCAGTGGAGGCTATGTTCTGCTGGTAATTATTATAATTGGCCCGCACGAGTGCGTTACGGAAATACCATGAGTGATCCCGGAAAGGTCCATTACTGACTGAAAAACCGAATTGACGCAGATATTTGATCGCAAACACAGCCGTCGTTCGTGTGTTTCCTTCCATGAAAGGATGGATCTGCCATAACCCGGAGATAAACCGGACCATGTGTTTCACCGAATCCTTCGCCGACAGATTCCTGTAGGAAAATCCGCGTTCCTGAGCAAAATCATATTCGAGTGTCTCCCGCAAAAGTTCATGAGGTGCGTACACCACGCTTTCACCTTCCAATACCCACTCCCTTTTTGAAATATTCACAGTTCGGTATTCTCCGGCATGTTTGAAAACTCCGTCAAACAATCGTTTATGCAGGGCGGCATAGTAGGAGGGAATGAACGTAAATGTCTGTTCTGCCAAAATTGCTGAAATGCGGGCCGCGACAATATCCGCCTCATCGGTCCTTTGCGAAGCGAGCTCCCGTCCTTCCGCAGTCTGATAGTATTCCTCAATTCGCTGCTGGACAGCCGCAATATCCAGTTCCCCCTCAATATGCAGCCGCGCAGTATCAAGAAGATGGGCAGAGTTTTTCAGCTGATCAACATCCTGCAGCCCAATGGCGATCTGCCAATTTTCCGCACGCTGTTTCCGGGAGCCGTCACTCTGGACGATATATTCCTCAAAGATCGAATTGTGATTTTTCGGCTCTGCCATAATTCTCCTTTTACGGGGTACTGTGTCTCAAAGGGACCATCTCTATTCCTGATTTTATACCATGTTCAAGGAATCCGCAAGTAGTCCCTCCGGAAATTTCAATAAAAAAGGTTCATCCGGCAGACGGCGGGCAGCGGAAAAGCAGAAGCGTGAGGAAAAACGGACCGCCCAGAAGTGCCGTGAGGATCCCGACGGGGATCTCATCCGGAAAAATGACGATCCGGGCAAATGTATCGCAGAGGATCAGAAGGAGCGCTCCCCCAAAAAACGCCGACGGAAGAAGGATCCGATGCCGTACACCGGCGAGATTCCGCATGATGTGCGGGACCATAAGTCCCAGAAATCCGATGGGACCGCAAACCGAAACGACTGCCGCAAGTGCCAGAGACGCCGTCACGAGGAGGGTCCTGCGCATTTTTCTGACCGGGACTCCGCGCGACTGGGCAATTTCGTCCCCCATGCAGAAAAGATCCAGTTCGCGATGATGCACAAGGAGAATCCCCATCGCCGGAAAGACCCACGGCAAAAGCGTCAGGACGGCGGAATACGTTCCCCCGCGGTCCAGACCGCCCATCGTCCAGCGCAGCATCCGGACGGTCTGCGTCGGGTCGCTGAGATACTGAAGCAGCATAATGAGACTGGAGTAAAGAAAACTGACCGCGACTCCCGCCAGCAGAATATCCGACGCACTCGTCTGCCGAGCCGCCCGAACGATGGCGAAGATCAGCGCAAGCGAACCAAGTGCTCCCGCAAACGCCGCGAGGACCAGCGGAGAAAGTGCGGGAAAATTCGGAAAAAACGGAGCTGCGGACGGCGCAAGAAAAAGCAGAAGCGTCGCTCCCAAAGCCGCGCCGCTTGCTGTCCCGAGCGTAAACGGTGTCGCGAGCGGATTCCGAAAAAGTGCCTGAAAGACCGCGCCGCAGACAGCCAGAGTCCCCCCAGCCAGAAACGCACAAAGAACACGCGGAACACGAAGCTGCCAGAAGACCCAATTTTGACTTTCACCGGCATCCGGGCCAAGAAATGGAGCACCGAAAAGCACTAAAAGGAAACCGACCGTCAAAAAAAGGAACGCACGCATCGCTATTTCCAGAACTCACGACCAAAAATTCTCAATTCCCCAAAAGGGCCTCTGCCGCGACCCCAATGTCGGAAACGTAAAGCGTCCCGGTGAACTCCTCCGCATGAGGAAGCACCATTCCCGGTTTCGCCGCAGCAAACGTGACCGTCAGCGACGCTCGGACCACCGAATCGGATGAAAAGCCGGACGTTCCGCCAGACACTGGATCAGATGCACAGTCGGACGCGGGATCAGGCGCAAAAGGAACCCCCGTTTCGCAGTCCAAGCCCGTCGGAACGTCCACCGCGAAGACTGGAGTTCCGAGTTTTCTGCGGGCATTCATCCACGCAATGACTTCCGGCATGGGGAAACGCGGAACGCCGACCGCTCCAGTCCCAAGAAGTGCGTCGACCAGGCAGAGTCCGCCTTTTCCGACCGCAGGAAATACCGCAGACTCCGTTTCCGCCGCGGTTTCCGTTCCCGTTTCCACTTCTGCCGCCAGCGTGTCGAGCTGGACCGAAATAGGAAGATCGGGCAAAATAGAGACCATCGGGATGCGCAGTTTCCGCGCAAGCTCGTACTGAAAAAGAGCGTCTCCGCGCAAACGTGCCGGATCCGCGCAGAGAATGACGCGGTGCGGGATCCCGCGCAGCTGGAAATGCCGAGCCGCCGCTAGCCCATCCCCCGCATTGTTTCCCGTCCCGCAGAAAATCAGAACCGTGGGAAACGGTGCGGTTTCCCGCTCACGTTCCCGCCGATCATTTTTCATCCGGTTTCGTTTCAGCCAGTCAAGGAGGATCTCCACCATCCCGCGGGCCGCGTTCTCCATCAGAACCAGACCGGGGATCCCGAAACGCTCGATGGCTGTGCAGTCCAGCTGCCGAACGGCGTCCCGGGAAAGGACGGCAGAACGGCAGGACGCAGAATGAAACGGCTCGGCAAACATGAAGGTCCTCCTCTCTTTCCGTTTCCGAAATCAGACTCTCTCTGCTTTCGGACGCACTCTCCGATTCACTTTTCAGTTTTCCGGAAGTTCTCCTCCAAACGCCGCGTCAAGAAGCTCCTGCGCCGCTTTCTGAATGGCCGAAGAAGACTCCAGCGCACGCAGAAGGACCGCTTCGTCCTGCGTTTCGGAAACCGCGACCGTCGAGCAGAGCGCGGCGTCCGCCGACTCGTCAAACCACGCTTCCACCGGCAGCTGGCGAGCCTCAAATCTTCGGATCTCATCCTCCGTCAAAGTGCTCCCCGCCGTCAGTGAGGCTCCCGCCGCCGCAGAAAGCTCCGCAGCACGGAACGCTGCGGCATCAATCGTCTCGACCTGCACATTGGGGAACTCCGCATTCTTGACTGACGCCGTCGCGAGAAGCGCAGCGTCCGTCTCTGCCGTCTCCACCGGGTAGATCAGCTCCGAAACACATCGGATCTGCGACTCGGAAACCGACTCAGGAACGACACCGATGATCGGCTCATCCGCAGAAAAGGGGAAGTAGAGCTGAATGTCCAAAAGCGAGAAATCAGAGACTTTGACGGCCTCCGTCCCCGTCGAAGTGAATTCGATCTGAAGTACTTTCCCAAACGTATCGTCCGCGTAAAGTTCCGAACGGCCAAAAACCATCCGAGTGCAATCGACACTCCAAATATTTCCACTCAACTCTGCCATAGTGACCTGCTCAAACGATTCCTCTGTTTTTACGTCAGAGACCGCACTAGCATTCAACGCGAAACGGAAATGCCCGGTCGCAGCAGACCCACCGCCATCATACTCCGCCTTAAATTCCTGCGCATACGTCGGCAGCGTGCACTTGAGCCAGGCGGTCAGGAAGTACGTTCCGCCTTCCGCACTGATCTGCGTCTCACTGGTCGGCAGCGTGTCTATTTCATCGGCCGAGCTCTTCTTTTTCGTCAGCGTGTACTGGATCTCAAACGGCTTCTCGCAATCCAGACGCAAAGCATAAAGGAACGTTTTGCCGCTTTTCATTTCCACGGACATCCAAATCGGCGAGCGATCCTGCGTCACCTGGTACGGCACGTAATTCACCGTGCATTTCGGCTCATTTTCCACCCACACGATCTCCTTGACCGCGTGCATTTCACCCGGCTGCGTCGGCGTGAT
>CAZRGJ010000105.1:0-8382 GCA_964599445.1 uncultured Planctomycetaceae bacterium
CGGCGTCCCGAAGTGCTTTCACTTCCTCCGGCGTCGGCATGGCCGTGATCTGAATGAAGTCCGATTTCAGCTCAAGCGTCAGCGCAATGTAGTCGCTGGGAGTCCCTTTCCGTTCCATATTGCAGAACATGATCTGCGGGAACTTTTCCCGAACCGCGGTCTGGACCTTTTTCCCGGCCGCCAGGAACGCCTGATGAACCCGGTCCGTCTTCACGATGAGTTCCGCCGCTTCCAATCCCAGTTCCACGTCCCCCTTCAAATGCACGTTGATCCAAATATTTCGCGGAATGACCGCCATTGCTTCCTCAAGCGTCGGGATCTGCGTCCCCGCAAATTTCGAGTCCTTCCAGCTTCCAAAATCCAGTTTGCGCACCTCCTCGAACGTCCAATCCGTGATCTTTCCCGTTCCATTGCTCGTCCGGTCTATCGTGCCGTCGTGGAGCAGAACGATTTTTTTGTCTTTCGTGTAGCGAATATCCAGCTCGATCATCTCCACGTTCCTGCGGACCGCCTCTTCAAAAGCCGGGAGCGTATTTTCCGGATAGAGCGAATTGGCTCCGCGGTGTGCGCAGACGCCTTTTTCCGGCATTTGGATCTCGCCGGCGGAAAGCACAGACGAAAGCATGGACGAAAACCCTAAACCAGCCGCCAAAATCAAAGTAAATACGGCAGACCAACGCATCAGATCCCCCTTTCAAACAGAGTGGGTAAAAGAAAAGACGGCACCTGAAGTACCGTCTTTCCATTTCAAAATTCAGTGCTGATTTTCGCGGCTGAACGGCGAAATAGCCCGAAGCCGTGCGATGATGTCCGGGAAGACCTCAAGGATCCGATCCACTTCTTCCCGCGTATTGTACCGGCTGAAGCTGAACCGTGTGGAACCGTGCATCGCCGTAAACGGTACTTTCATGGCGCGCAAAACATGCGAGGGTTCCAGAGAACCGCTCGTGCATGCCGAGCCGCTGGACGCGCAGATGCCGCACTCGGACAGTTCGTAGAGGATCGCTTCCCCTTCCACGAAATGGCACGAAACGTTCGTCGTGTTCGGCATTCGGTCCGCTCCGGCACCGTTGATCTCCACATCGGGGATCCGTGCGAGCAGCTCGGACTCAAAGTAGCGCTGAAGCTCGGACAGCTTGCCGTAATCTTCAAAATGCGTACGGAACGCCGTTTCCAGCGCGGCCGCCGTCCCGACGATGTACGCGATATTTTCCGTACCGCCGCGCCGTCCGCTTTCCTGATGGCCGCCGATGAGGATCGGACGGATCCGGGATCCCCGCCGCATGTAGAGGAGGCCAACGCCTTTCGGAGCGTGGAATTTGTGCCCCGAGCAGGAAAGGAAATCGATATTCCGGAAGTCGGCGGCCAAACCGGTTTTGGGACCGTTTTTCGACATGGAAAACGGGATCTTGGAAACGGACTGCGTCGCGTCGGTGTGGAAAAGGATCTCCGGGTCGGTCTCTTTCGTGATCCGGGCAAGATCCTGGATCGGAAACTTCACGCCCGTTTCATTATTCGCGTGCATGATGGAGACCAGCAGCGTATTTCCCGGTTCCAGAGCACGCACGAAATCCGCTTTGCTCAGATTTCCCTGACGATCGACCGGCAGATACGTCACGCGGTATCCGCGGCGTTCCATTTCCTTGCAGACCATCAGAACGGCCGGATGCTCGACCATCGTCGTGATGATGTGCCGGCGTGCCGGATTGGCCGCAGCCGTACCGAAGATCACGTGATTGTTGCTCTCCGTCGCACAGGACGTGAAGAGGATCTCATTCTCCGAATCCGCATTGAAAAAGCCCGCGACCTTTTCGCGCGCAAGTTTCAGTTCCTTCGAGACCCGTTCCGCAGCCGGGTACATTGAGCTGGCATTGAAGTAATCCGGCCCGAAAAAGGGCTTCATGGCTTCGAAAACTTCCGGAGCGACGCAAGTCGTCGCATTATTGTCTGCGTAAATGATTGATTTTTCCATAAAATTCTTCCTCAAAGGACGAAAAAGGCATCCGCGGCAAACCATTCAGGCTGGCTGGACAGAAGTACCCGGACCGAACAGCATCCCGCCGATCAAACCTGAATGACGCGAATGTCTTCCTGGACCTGCTGGCGCAGCGTCGTTTCGACGAGGTTTTTGAGCGTCACGTTCGCGCTGGAGCAGCTGGCGCACGCACCGCGCAGTTCCACGTAAATGAGATTCCCTTTGATGTCCACGATCGCACAGTCCCCTCCGTCACGCAGAAGGACCGGGCGCACCATGTTCTCGATGACTTCCTCGATCTTTTTCATGAACTGGTACGGAGAAAGTGCGGAACCGCCGGCCGCAGGAGCCGGAGAAGCGGCAGGAGCCGTGACCGGAGCAGGAGTGAGCGTCGGCTGACCGAAGATCGGAAGTGCACCGCCGCCGTCAGTTCCCGCATTGCCGAGTCCCTGCAAAGCACCGGCCGCAGCCGTTTCGTTTCCTGCGGAGACCGCATTTCCGTCGATCTGCACGAGCTGGGGCGCAGCAGTAGCCGCAGATGACGCAGCAGCGGACGGCACCGCATTTCCCGGAACCGGAACGTATCCTTCGGCAGGCTGAGCCGTCTGGACACGCAGACGCTCGGACGCCCAGACATCGTCCAGAATGTCCTGGATCCCGCCGGGAGCATGGAGGCAGTTCTGGCACGCACCGCCCGCTTTCAGCGCAGCCGTGACCTGAGCAGTCGTCCGCAGATTCAGTTCCTTGATCTTGCGGCGCAGGAACGGCTCCGTAATGTTGAAGCACTTGCAGACGAGCCGGCCTTCCTCTTCTTCCTCAAGCTGTTCCTGAAGATGGATCCCCATTCCCGCAAGATCGACTCCGCGTTTCGCCGCCCAGTCCGCGACCGCCGCTTCCAGAGCTTCAGCTCCCATGACGGAGCAGTGGATCTTCTGGTCCGGAAGACCTTCAAGGAAATCCACGATGTCCTGATTCGTGATCTTCAGTGCTTCGATCGGCGTGCAGGCCCGGGCTTCAAGAATGACGCAGAGTGCCTCGGACGCCGCGATGGCGGAGGTACATCCGAACGTCAGATAGCGAGCTTCCACGATTTTATCCAGCGTCGGATCCGCTTCGTTTTTCTCCACGCGAAACGTGAATCGGAGAGAATCGCCGCACGCAATGGAACCGTGCTCGCCAAATCCGTCCGCGTTCTGGATCTCGCCCAGGTGGGTTCCCGGTTTTCCATGAACGGCATCCAAAAAAAGCTGCTTTGTTTTTTCGCTATATTCCCAGGCCATCGTTTCGTTCCTTTTCTTTTTCCATTCTTTCATTAAAAAAAACGAGAACACAAAAAAGTAGCTCATTTTATTTTACCAAAAATGGACAGAAAAGCAAGACTCCCACCCTGAAATATTGGGACATTTTCACAAAAAGAAACCAAAGAAAAGACAAAATCGGCAAAAATTCACCCTTCTTTTTCTACATTTTGCGAAAATCGCCTCCCGGGGCTTGAATTTACGCGGATCTGTGCTAAAATAAAATGAATGATCCAGAACAATTTCCATGGAGAACCGTCTATGAAACCTCCGATCCATAAAAAATTTCATCCGCAGGACAGCCTCCGCGTTCTCCGTCTTTCGAAAAGGCGCGGCACATCGCTCAAGGCCTTCCTTTCGTACACCATCCGACGTTTCACCGCCGGTTTCGCCAGCAGTTTCACCGCGCTTTCCGTACTGCTCCTTTTCTTGTCCGGGATCCTGTTCCCTGCCGTCCTTCATGCGCAGACCGATCCGATGGAGATCACCTCCGGGAAAGCAGACCTGAGTGCGATCAACGTACTGCTCATTGACGGACGCGGAACTCATAATTGGCGGGAAACCACTCCCGTGCTGGAACGCACTCTGGAAGAGACCGGTCTTTTCGACGTCACGGTCGCCACGGCTCCGGAAGAATGGGAAGACATCCGCGCGTTTCAGCCAGACTTTTCCCAAACCGACGTCGTTCTCCTGAACTACTGCGGAGAAAAATGGTCCGACTCCGCCTGCGATGCCCTTCTGCGATTCGTCGCTCAGGGCGGCGGACTGGTACTCTGCCACAGCGCGAATTTCACGTTCCCAGACTGGCCTGAATTCCAGCCTCTCCTCGGAGTTTCCGGGTGGAACGGAAGAACTTCGGCGTACGGTCCCTACCGCTATTGGGAACCGGGACGCGGAGGAATGCAGTACGGCGTGGAAGGTCCCGCCGGTTCCGTCAGCAAAATGTTTGAGTACCAGATCCATTCCTGCGAACCGAACCACCCGATCATGCGCGGGATCCCCCTCCAGATGCTCCATGGGCCGGACGAACTTTACGCTCACCTTCGCGGCGTTCCGTCAAACGCACCGAATGTCCGGATCCTGGCGGCGACCCCGTCTCCGGCTGAAGACGGAGGCTCCGGAAGAATGGAGATCCAGCTGATGACCGTCACGTACGGCCAGGGGCGCATTTTCCAGATCTTCTACGGACACGCAGGAAATCAGTGCCGCAGTGTCGCGTTCATCGTCCCATTCCTTCGAGGGACCCAGTGGGCAGCGACGGGAACCGTCACCATTCCGATCCCGGAAGACATTCCGACGCCTGAAAAATCCTACCATCGCCCGTAAAGTCCCGATCCGCACACATTCTCCCCGGTTCCCAACGGATTTTCAACACCATGGAGCAGGGGAGAACGAGGGAGAAAAAAATTCGACCACTCCAGTCCGAAAACCTTCCCTCCTGCCCGTTTCCTTTTTGAAAACCATCCGAACGCTCCGATCCCAATGAACGATTCCTCCAAAGCACTGGGCACTGCCCCGATCCTGACGCTGCTGACGCGGTACTGCATACCGTCCGTCCTGGCAATGCTCGCGCAGGTGCTCTACACGTTCATCGATGCGGTTTTCATCGGTCAGTTCATCGGCGAAAAGGGACTTGCGGCGATCTCGCTCGTCTTTCCGCTGGTCGTGTTCAGCAGCGGATTCGGAATGCTCGTCGGGATCGGTTCCTGCGCACGCATTTCCAATCTTCTCGGACAGCGCAGGCTGGAAGACGCAGAAAAGACGCTCGGAAACGCCTTCAGCATGCTCTTCCTCTTCTATTTCGTCATGCTCAGCCTCATCCTGATCCCCGGAACGCTTTTCGTTGACCATTCCGCCGTCTCTCCGGAAGTGCAGCAAATGGCAAAAACGTTCCTCTGGATCTCCATTGGATGCGGGATCTTCTCCTCCCTCATGTTCGGGCTGAACAACATCATCCGCGTTCAGGGAAATCCCAAGATCGCCATGTGCTCCATCATGCTCGGATTCCTGCTGAATTCCGTCTTCAACCCGATCTTCATCGCCCTCTTTCAGTGGGGCGTCGCCGGTTCCGCACTGGCGACCGCGCTGGCTCAGAGCATCACGACAGTCTGGATCCTCTGCTTTCTCACCAGTTCACGCAGCCTCCTGAAGCTCCGCTTGAAAAACATGCCGCTGCACTGGGCAATCTGTGCACCGGTCCTGTGCATCGGTACGGCACCGTTTCTGGCACAATGCGCCTCCAGCCTTCAGGGACTCTTTCTGAATATCCAGCTCGCCCACTACGGACAGGAAGCCGCTCTGACGATTTCCGGGATCAATTACCGCATCGCGCTGGTCGTCTTCACCGTCGTCATCGGCATCTTCCAGGGAGCACAGCCGATCCTCGGATTCAATTTCGGCGCACGGCAGTTTGACCGCGTTCTGAAAGCGTGGCGGTTCGCCATCATCATCGCGAGCGTCTGGTGCTTTTCTACGATCTCCATCGTCCTTCTTTTCCCACTCCAAAGCCTCGCATTTTTCACGCAGCTGACGCCGGAACTGGAAGCGATCGGAAGCCTCGCACTCCGCGCCAGTCTCTGCATGGGACTGCTCATGGGATTCCAGGTCATCGTCTCCCAGGCATTCCTCACGATTGGAAAACCACTCCTTTCCACGATCCTGAGCCTCTCCCGTCAGGTCCTTTTCATGATCCCCGCCCTCTTTATTCTCCCGAAGCTCTTCCCTCTCTTCGGCTGGGAAGCACTCAACGGCGTCTGGTGTTCCTATACGCTCGCCGACCTGCTCGCATTCCTCCTCACTCTCTGGTTCTTCCTTCGCGAAAGGCAGCGTCTGAAATCCGGGAACGTCGGCTCCGAAAGTCTACAGCCTCCGCTCTCCATCACGGATCCGCTGGCAAACGCCGCCCCATGACCGTCATTTCCGCCACAAACACCCCATTCCTCCTTTTCAGTGGAAAAACTTTTTCGTTTTTCGTCCGAACCGGATCAAAAGTACTTGACAAAACTGGAATTTCATGGTATACTGTTTTTGGTTAGGATGGTGTACAGTTTCTCCCTTTCATTAGAATTTTGCTTCAATGGATTCAATTTTTTGACGTGCACTTTTTTACGGCACGCTCCGATCCTCTGTCGCCATCGATTTTTTATTAAAAGGAGGTTAAGATGCGAACTGTTTTTGATGCGATCCTGGAATGCGGCCATGACGAAGATTTCGTCCCGCAGGTTACCCCGGATTTCAAACCCACAGACGCGCCGGCCGGATCCCTGGCGAAACTGAAGGTCCTGGCGGAACGTGTGCGTATGGGCTTCCCTCTTTGGCACGAAGATGACCGCAGCGACTACAGTGGCCTCACCGGCTACCGAACGACCGAAGACGATCTTTGATCTTATTTGAAAAACCGAAACATCACGGAGGATCCCCGATCCTCCTTTTTTATTTTTCCAACGGCATAAAATTCACACAGCCGCACAGTCTCCTGGCTCCAAACTTACAGAAACTGGAATTTCCCGGCACATACGAAGATCGCATCTCTTCAAAAACAGACGCACTCAAAGACTTTCTTGAACTCCCCGGCTCTTTGCACAAAAAAAGAAGGCCGGAAAGACCTTCTTTTCTTTCTTTTTCTGAATTCGGCCCCCTCAAAACGAGGATACCGAGAAATTTTGCGAACAGTCCCGAATCCCGGATCAATAAGGGAAGGGACGTTCCGGACTGCGGCGCATCGGACGTTCCACGACCTCCGGATCCTCTTCGATCATGACAGAACAATCCGCCGTTTCCGTGTTTCCAGAATAGGGATTCCGGCCTCCGGCGGGCATTCCCCAACCATGCGGCCCGGCAATCGGTTTGCGATTCATTCCGGAAGACACCGGTTCCGAATCCTTCTCCAATTCATCGCGCAAAACTAAAACATCATCCGGCGCTTCGATCCCAAGGCGGACACGATCCTTCGTAAGCCGCACCACCGTCACGACGATGGAATCCCCCACGCGGATCCTCTCACTTTCCTTGCGAGACAAAACAAGCATTTCTACCTCCCTGCGGAATTCAAAATCCAAGACTCAAATCATCATGAATCGAGTCCAATATCTTTGTCTGTTGAACTTTCTCTCCTGTCGGGCCGTAAAACAGGACCTGATTTTTCTCTGCTTCCCAAATGGCAGTTAATTTGACCATTCTTGGTCCATGGATGCAGTAAAAAATACCGCACGGCCTTCCACTTCGCCGAAGCAGGCGTTTCGTCATCTGAAACGCATCCTTTTTTAAATGATTTTGGAGACAAATTGTCTCGTTCACATAGTCACATAGTTCAGAACAATTGGAAATTCTGAGCTGACAGCAGACCATTGACGATCCCTCTCTTCCGTGCTGATCTGCGGAACGTTCCCGTCAATGAAACGCCCCATAGAGACAAAGAAGCCAGCATACTTCTTCGGAAATCCGTACCGGAACAGATCCAGCTCCCGACTGGAAGCCGAAAAAAAACCAAAATACAAAATTTCTTCTCTCAGTACTAATTTATCGTGGAAATTTGAATCAACATTGGATATTTTTTTATTCTGCCTGTTGTTTCTTTTGCACAAAATAGGCAAAATACACAAAATCATCCGCCGCGCAATTATGGGGAATATCGGAAATCTGGAGAATGTCAATACAGATAATTTAAGCATTTTTACGGGTTTACGAAAACTTCTTTCCGAAAAGTCCCAGATAAAACGGATGGTGCACGTGTAGGGATTAGGCGGATTCTCTAAATAAGAATACTCCTGAAGACTGTACCAGCTGTACTCCGGAAACTTTCAGAAAAATCCGCTTTTCCATCTTCAGGGGGCTGGTAAAAAAACATTCTTTCGATAAAATAAACGGAATCGTTTCCAGACTCCTTTCCTTGCAGACCGTTTTATTCAGGGATCCAGGTTATGCGATACTCCCCGGTTTACGATACATGGACAGCCATTTGCGAAAAACGCGCAGCCCGTCCGAAAGACTACGAAGAAAGTACTCGGACAGATCTTGGCCATGATCCGCACATTCATCAGCCCTGCTGCCCCTTCTGTGAAGGAAATGAATACGAAACTCCGGGAGAAGTGGACGTTCTTCTTTCTGTCC
>CAZRGJ010000106.1:0-8358 GCA_964599445.1 uncultured Planctomycetaceae bacterium
AGTACTATTCCGGATACGAGACGAACAGCTACGGCGCCATGTTCGCCATCGACTGGACGAACTGCGAATCCTGCCACTTCGGCGTTTACTTCAACTACGCTGAAACCGACGTCGAATCCAGTGCGCCCATGGGCTACACCAACCTCAATGCGGAAGACTACTCCATCGGTCTGTACGGCAAATGGCTCGGTCTCTTCTGCACCGGCGGCTACGGAAGCCTCATCGCGAACGTGACCTGGACGCAGGTCGAATCCGAACGTCAGCTGTACCTCGACGACTTCTTCGACGGAAACACCGACGGAGTCATCCCGAGCATCGCCTACGAACGCGGATGGGTCTTCTTCCCCTGCGAACGGCTGAGCGTGAATCCGTTCTTCGGTCTCCAGTATATCTACTACCATACCGAAGACTTCACCGAAAACGGATACGACGAAGTCGGCGATCCGAGCCTCCTGGCTCTCAATGTCGGTGAGATCGAACATCATTCCCTGCGCGGCACCGTCGGTCTGCGGGTCTCCCGCGACTGGATGCTCGGTCGATGCCATGACCGTCGTCTCACCACGCGCTTGAAGGCTGCCTGGATGCACGACTTCCTCGGCGAGTGCGATCCGACCTTCCAGACCTCCCACGTCGGATACCCGGAATTCCCGGTGTGGAATGTCCGCTCCAACAACAGCGGACGTGACTGGGCCATCCTCGGTCTGGGGGTTGACTTCAACGCGACGAAGCGTCTCTCCTTCCTCGTGGACTACAACGGATACGTGAATGAAGACATGGTCATTCACTCCGGTATGGCCACCATGAGATTCAACTTCTAGCGACTTCTTTCATCTTAAATACGGGAAAAGGGACCTCCGAGATTTTCGGAGGCCCCCTTTTTGCGTGATTCATGCCCGCCTTTCCCTTTTCCCGCTTCTAAATGTCTTAATCCGCACAGTTTACCGGCTTTTTTGACGATTTTTTTGCTTTTTTCCAGATTTTTTCTTGACGAACCTTCTGTTCTGCGTATAATAGTTAGTATGTAGTTTCATTTTGTTTCGTCGCAGGAGTCCAAAATGCAGAAGTTTGCCCCTCATACCCGTTCCTTCAAACACCGTCTTCACGGCTTCACGCTCGTGGAGCTGCTCGTCGTTATCGCGATCATCGGAATGCTCGTCGGTCTCCTGCTTCCGGCGGTACAGCAGGCTCGCGAAGCTGCGCGGCAGACCCAGTGTACCAACAACATCAAGAACCTGAGTCTGGCGGCCCTGAATCATGCGTCGAACAATCAGTCTCTCCCGTCCGGCGGGTGGACCTGGACCTTTACCGGTGACCCGGACCGCGGTTTCGGAGAGGAACAGCCCGGCGGGTGGACCTACTCGATCCTTCCCTACATGGAACAGGACGCTCTGTTTAAACTCGGCGCGGACGGAAACAAAGACAATCCGGACAAAGCGAAGGCCTCCACTGCGCTTCAGACTCCTGTTCCGCTCTTCAACTGTCCGTCGCGACGAAAGAGCAAGGTCTATCCCGGCGCGAACGGCTCCCTCGTGAACGCAAATTCCTCTGCCCTGAACCGCGGCAGCGTCTGCCATGTTGCGAAGACCGACTATGCCGCGAACTACGGCGGGAACGTCACGAACCCCGGAAATGCACGCTATTATCCGGGCGACTATGCCAAAGCGAATGAATACACGAAAAACAATACCTGGCCGACGCAGACCGCGAATGGTGTCATTTTCTCGTGCAGTGAGATCATTCCGGAAGAGATCTACGATGGTTCGTCCAATACTTACCTCATTGGCGAGAAGTACCTGAAGGCGGACACCTACGAGACCTCCGGTTCCTCCAGCGACGATAACGGGATCTGGACCGGCGCGGACTGCGATAACTGCCGCGTCACGAATACCGATGCCATTGCTCAGCCCATGCAGGACCGAAAGGGATACGATGAATACTCCCAGCGTTTCGGAAGCACACATGCCGGCACATTCGGAATGGCCATGGCGGACGGGTCGGTCCACCGGATCTCCTATGCCATCGACAAAACGACCCACTATCGGCTTGGATGCCGCGATGACGGTGAGGTCGCCGTCGTTCCGGATTGAGCCGTTTGATTTCCCGGATCGTCAGTTGACGTTAGAATAAAATTCATATTCTGCCGCCCCGCAGAAAAGAACAGAATAGAACGTTTTATTTTTTGAGCAAAAAGGAACTTTCCTATGAAAAAACAGTATTCAGCCGCGCTGGGCGCACTGCTTGGTACGTCTCTTTTGATTCCTGCGTCCGGGATTGCGGAAACACTGACGGAAAATAAGACGATCACCTCGATCGGAACGACTTCCTATCATTCCGACAACGGCTCGATCCTGACGGTCGAGCAGGGATTTGGGGCAAACCATAACTATACCGGAGTCCTTTCCGGCAATCTGGGCGTTATGTTCAACATGACACCGGCTGCGAATAATAACTCGAACCGTATCACGCTTGCCGCGGACAACACGTTTACCGGCGGGATGACCGTCTTCGGCGGAACGCTTCAGGCTGCCCAGGTCTCGCGTCTCGGCACGGGAACCATCACGCTGAATGAAGCCACGCTGATGATCGCGCATAATGGCGGAAATATTGCGAACGAAATCGTCCTGAGCAATTACGGCGCACTGCGTCCCAGTCAGAACTTTACCGTGTCCGGCAAGATCACCGGCGACGGCGACCTGCTCATCCATCCGGACGGAGATGGTGCGCGCGGCGTCACGATCTCCAACCCCGCGAACGACTACACTGGGATCACGAACATCGGCGGCTACAATGTGCCGGGGTCTACAAATCAGGATACGAAACTCATTCTTGGAGCCAACGAAGTCCTTCCTGACACGACGATCCTCCAGATCGGTATGCACTACGGGGCCGCGAACTCGGCCAGTCAGCTTGCGGACGACCACTTGGACCTGAACGGCAAGACGGAAACCGTCGCGGGCGTCACGGGTGAGGGATACATTGGCTGCGGAAACCAAGCCGGCACTCTGAATATCGTCCTGAACGGTACGGATAACACGCTGAAAGGCGGTGTCAAGGCCAGTCAGCAGGTCAGTCTCGTCATCTCCGGTACCGGTTCCCAGAATTTCGGTACGGAACTGCGCAACACCGGCATGAACATTTCCGGAAACGTGAGCGTCGGCATTCTCGAAAACACGAAGGGAACGATGTCCTCCATCACGGTCGCCGATACCGCGACGCTTTCCATCGCGGCAGGATCGAACCTCACCGCGACGGGCGACCTCACCCTTCCGGCATGGTCCTCCATGCAGGCTGCGCCCGGCGTGTCGCTTGCCTTCCGTGACGTGAAGATGCCCGATACGGTCTCTTCCATTGACCTGAATGGTATTGACCTCTCGGCCCGTAATCTCTCGACGTACAACATCACGAACTCCAACGCCGACGTCCTCTCTACCTTCACCCTCACCGGCGAGAACAAGAACTACGCGCTGGACATTACCGGCAACACTCGTTTCGTCCTGAACATGGCGTCGAATGAGAATAACCTGGCGAGAACCACGCTGAGCAATTCGACCCGTCTCTCCGGCGGCGTCGAGATCCAGCGCGGAACGCTCCGTGTGGACGACGCGGCCATCTTCAGCGCAAACCCCAAAACCGCGGGCGCGGACGGAAAGGAACGCTTCACGGTCGACTTCAACGGCGGTGCGCTCATGACGAAAGTCGCGTGGGACGACAATTACGTCTTCAATCTGAAGGAAAACGGCGGTGCGATCCGTACCTCCGGCATCGCTTCCGGACATACGGTCGGCGCGCTGATCACCGGTGTCGGCGGGTTGGAGATCGTCAACGACAATAACGTCACGCTCTCTAACACGAAGAACGACTACCAGGGCTGGACGTATCTCGGAAAGACTGCGTGGCGCGTTGATCCTTCAACCAATGCCAATCTTAGTGCCGCTACAAACCTGATCCTTGGCGCGAATGAAGTCCTCCCCGATACGACGGTCGTTTCCTTTGGCGGCAGTAATGTCTACGGTCAGGCCAAACTGAATGTGAACGGCAAAACAGAGACGATCGCCTCTCTGGAAGGCGGACGGGCCACGAACACCAACGGCGCGGCCGTGACGATGGGGAACGTCGGCGGTTCCGGCACGCTCATCCTGAATGACTCGCAGAATCTGACCTACTATGGCAAGATCGTTGACAGCGTGAACATCAAGAAAGCCGACTCCGGAATCTGGCGTTTCTCTGGTCAGATGACCTCCACCGGAACGCTGGAAGCCGCGAACGGTATCCTCGTTCTGCGCGATAATGCGTCCGTTTCGAATCTGAACGTTCCGGCCGGCGGAACGGTTGCGGTCGGGAATGTCGCTGGGATCCAGAATGCGGTCCTTAACGGCGGCACCATGAATACCGGTATCGACGCGACTCTGGCAAATGTGAATATTTCCGTCACGGAAAACAGCCGGATCATCGTGGAGCCGAACGGATACTTCCTTCAGGAAAAGTTTGAAAGCCCGCAGGACAAAGTCCGCGACGAGTTCTACAAATACGCGGGTGATCTGACCGAAAACGCGAACCAGATCACCAACATGGACGAGTGGGTCAACAGAAACAACGCGCTCAGAGTGCAGAGTTCCACGGACATCTGGGGAAAACTCGTGGACAAATCGGTCACGAACGTCTTTGAGACCGTGCTGGAAAACACGACGGACGCGCCGATCTCGATCGACATTGGAAAGACCTTCCGAAATGACGCTTCGATCCTCATCGTTGAGAAAGAATCCGGCACGACTGTGGGAGAAATTGCTTTTGAGGATGGAAATTCCAATTTTTCTCAGAAGACCCTTGAGGGAATCGTCCTGGAACCGGGCAAACAGTATGTCGTGACGGTCCGCGCGACGCGCTTCAATCAGACGATCGGTACCTCACTGGATACCAACAATGTTCAGAACGGCCTGAACGCGGATCCGAACGATCTGGTCGGTGTCGGCGTCCGTCTTTCCGGTACGGAAAAATGGTGGGGAATGAATCTCTCCGGTGCTTCCGGCGATTGGGGCTGGTACGGCAGCGGGATCAAGAGTTCCATGACGCAGGACACGACGTTCAACGCGGCGTCGCTGAACATTGCGGAAGGCAAGACGCTCGACATGAGCATCGGCGGCGGCGCGAAGACCACGGTCGAAACGAACGTCACGGGTGCCGGAACGCTTCATTTCTCCAACGATTACGTGAATGAGGCCCGCGCGCAGATGGCGGGCGGCGTGGAAGGAAACGTTTCGGTCGGCGAAAACGTCGTGCTTTCCTCGAAAGGCGACATCACCATCGGCGGCGAGATCCAGCTCGAAAGCGGTTCCAGACTCCTGGTGGACGGCGAGTCCGGAAGCGTCACGGTCAAGGATATCTCCGGGGCCGGTACGTTGGAATTCGATCTGGATTCCCTCCCCGGAAATAACGAGGATCCCTACTTCGTCCTGACCGAGACGGACGCGAATGCCGTGAATTTTGATGATCTGGACATCGTGTTGACCACGGACTACGCCGGACTTGAGGGGAAAGAGTTTGCTTTGATCCAGAGTTCGGTCCTTTCAGCTGCCAGTTTCGCAGATATGCTTGGCGATGAAAGCTCCTTCTGGAACATCTGGCAGGATGGCGCGAATACCATTTTCCTGGCGATGGATACCAATTCGGTCCCGGAACCGTCGACCTGGGCACTCCTGGTCCTTGGGAGCTTCGGTTTCTGGGTGCTTCGCCGCCGCGGGGTCAGCGTGAAGGCCTGATCTTCTCCATGATGTGCTGGACGATCTCGATCCCGACGTTCGTTCCGGTCGCATCAAGCAGATTTTTGAAATGCGCGTTCGTGTTCACTTCGCAGAGCACGGGCGCGTTTTCTTTTCCGAAGAGGAGGTCGATCCCAGCGAAATCGGTCTTGAGGATCTCTGCGGTACGGAGGGCCAGTGCGCATTCTTCGGAGGTCGGCGTGTATGGTGTCATGCGTCCGCCGTTCGTGACGTTCGCGCGGAAATCGCCGTCTTTTGCTGTACGGAGGACCGCGGCGCAGACTTTTCCTCCGACGACGTGAAGCCGGACGTCTGCCGTTTTGCCGTCACATTCCGAGCGGATGAATTCCTGAAACTGCATAGGCCGTGTTCCGATTTCAGAGACGATCTTCCGCAGACTTTCCATATTTTCGGCCAGATGGACCTGAAAACCGAACGAGCCGAAGGCTTCTTTCACGACGAGCGGAAAACCGAGTTTTTCTCCGACGGTCTCGAGGAACGCGAGGTTCGGGTACTGGTCTGGCCGGAATGTTTTGGGGGCGAGGATGGTCCGCGGAACGGGGATGCCGTGCCGTTCGAGGGCCAGAAGCGTCCGGTTTTTGTTGTCGCAGATCTCGATCGCGTCGGCGGAATTGAAGACGGGGAGATCGAGATTTTCGAGGTGTCGGCACAGATTCAGGTCTTTGTCCCAAAAGAGGACGAAATCGGGCCGCGGACCGCTGAATGAGGAAGAGCCGAGCTCGACGAGGAGTTCCGCGTTGGTCCGCACCTCCGTCTGGATGCCGGATCGGGCGCAGGCGTCCGTGAGGAGGGCGTAGAGCGTTTCGAATTTCTCCGCGCGGACGAAATGATTCACGACGAGCCAGGCGTTCATGGTTTTTCCTCCTGTGCGGCAGGTTTCTGATTTTCAGGGTCGAAGATCCAGCAGGGGAACCATTCGATCTTTTCCGGCTTCATGCCGAGTTCTTTTTCCAGGCGTTTCATGAAGTCCGGGAGGTGTGCGGCTCCGTAGAAGAGCGCGGCGTTCTTTTTTCCGGAATCGAGTTCTTCACGCAGGATGCGGAACGCTTTTTCGTTGCGTGCCGTGAGGATCGACGAGCCGTTTTTCCCTTCGAGCGGAGCGATCGAGGAACGGACGTCGGCCATGTTTTCTGCGTTGGAGCAGAGGAGCGTGCGCCGAATATTGGGGAGAAAAATGAGTTTGAGGAGATCCAGATCGGAGTAAAATTCGGAACCGGCGGAATTCATGCCGAGCTGGTATCCGTACGAGCGGAGAAACCAGACGAGCGCGCCGTCCTGGTACTTGAGCTGAGCGGAGAGGAATTCCGCGGTGGTCATGTCGGCATGGATGAAATTCGGGGCACTGTAGTCGATGCTTCCGACCTGATGTTCAAGGTCAAGGAGCCAGCCGGAGGTGTACTGAAGGAGCATGATCGGATCGAGGCTGAATTCCGCCTTTTCAGGACGGGGAGAATCATCGCCGACCATTTCGTACAGGACGGCATCGAAATCGCGAAACCGTCGGTTCAGTGCCTGATAGTACGACTTTTCGCCAAGGTGGATCGCGCCGGCGAGCGTTACGCGGGTGGTGCCGTCCGGAGAAACGAAGGTGAGGAGCGAGGTGTCCATCGAGCGCATCGTACCGTCTGCATTTCGGGTGATGCGGATGCAGGCGTCTTCCGGATGCGGGAAAAGTTCCGGGAACTGTTCCGGCTGAAAGTTCATTTCTTCGTGAAGACTCCCGTCAGCGTGAAGTGCGGAACCGGAAAGGAAAATGGTTCCGAAAATCAGGACTGTGAGGGTGAAAAACTGTACGATCATTTGATTGAATTTTTGCGGCATGAGGGGATCCTTGGCGATTTTAGTGAAAATTTTCAGCTTTTTAGCCTGATTGTATCGAATATTGGGGATCTTGTATAGACTTATCCCGGGAATATTCCGATTATTATAATAAAAAAGTCTATAGTTTTTGGAATCGATTTATGTTTCATGCTGCCAATAGGCAAAACGGAAAGTGAGAGACTGGAATGGAAAAACCGAATCAGGAAGTTTCGGGTAGTCCCTCGGTACGCTGCGAGGCTTCGGATGGCTTCAAGCAGTGGATGGCGAATTACGGCGGGAGCATCGTGTTCACGACCCGCCGAGCTGGGAAACTCTGTCTTCTCGGCTGGGACGGTCGGGTGGTGACGCTGCTTCAGAGGCAGATGGATCTTCCGATGGGCGTTCGGGTCTTTCGTGACCAGATCCTTGTCTCGACCCGCTGTGAGATCACTCAGTTTGCCGACGCTCCGCTTCTGGCGCATGACTACAATATGAAGCTGCGCGGTGAGTATGATGCCTGCTATCTTCCGCGTGCTGCGTGGTACGTGGGGGAATTGGGGACCGGCGATATTCTGCGCGATAAAGACGATCTTCTTTTCGTGAATCCGCGTTTTTCGTGCGTGGCGCGTCCGAGCTTCAAGTACAATTTTGAGCCGGTATGGAAACCCGCGTTCATTTCCGATCTGGCACCGGAGGACCGATGTTTCCTGAGCGGGGCCGTTTCTGTCGAGGGACAGCTGGCATACGTGACGGCCTACTGTGCGTCGAATGAGCCGTTTGG
>CAZRGJ010000107.1:0-4220 GCA_964599445.1 uncultured Planctomycetaceae bacterium
GGCTTTAGCTTTCTGCTGCTTGGCTTTCTTCGCCTTCATCGCCTTGGCTTTTTTCACTTTGGCGGCTTTAGCTTTCTGCTGCTTCGCGTTTTTGGCCTTTTTCGCGTTCATCTGCTTCGGAGCCTTTTTGGCGTTCTGTGCCTTGGCGTTTTTTTTCGCGTTTTTGGCCTTTTTCGCGTTCTGTGCCTTGGCGTTTTTCTTTGCGTTTTTGGCCTTTTGCGCTTTCTGTTTCGCCTGCTTCGCTTTCTGGGCCTGTGCCTTGGCATTTTCCACTTTCTTCACTTCTGCGGCCGGAGCAGGAGCGGCTTCCGGAGCATTTGCGGGGGCTTCTGCGGCCGGAGCAGTAGCAGATTCCGGAGCATTTGCGGGAGCTTCTGCGGCCGGTGTCTGGACCGGAGCGGCATCCTGTGCCAGGACGAACACTGCGGAAATGCTCAACATTGCGAGGAAGGAAAGAACCAAACGATGGATTTTCATGGGAAATCTCCTTTCAATGAAAAAATGGAGACGTTCTCTTTCGGAATTTTTGGTGTGGCTGAAAGAGAAACGTTTCAAAACTCACGTTTTCTGACATTTAAACGCATTTCCAGAGGTTCTCATTGCAGCGAAAAAATTTTTTTAAGAAAATTTTAAAATAAACTGGAGAAAAGTAGTAAGATTTTACGATAGATTAAAATAAGAAGAAAAGGAGATTAGGGGCGTTTGCGCAACATGCGCAATACCCTTTTCAATAAAATTTCAGTTTTTTATTTTTTCAGGGAGCCAGGAGCCAATTCGTATGGTATACTTCAGGTAGATGGTGATTTGACAGAATCACACTCGATCAGAATGCTGTGGTGTTTGGGATTTTTGTCGAGCTTTTCAAAACTTTAGAAAATTCTCGAAAATTTTCCCAAAAAGGTAAAATTTACTATTTACACGGAGTTGGATTTTTGGTATAGTACGGTTTGAAGAGTTAGTTTGGACAGACCGGACTGAAAAAATAGACCGATTTTTCCGGAAATTGCCTCATGTTTTGTGCCTGGATCGGACGCACAAGACGCAGTGAATGGAGATCGGGGACAAACTTACGGGAAATAAAATGGAAATAAACAAACTGTCGAATGTTTCGGGGATCAGTCGCGTGAATTCGGTTCATCAGGCGAAGACCAACGATGGAAACGCGCAGATTTCCCAGAAGCAGGATGTTCAGCCGAAACAGGATGTGGTCGACATTTCGACGGCGCAGACTGCGGCTTCGAGCGACGTGACTTTTTCAGGGATGAAGGTCGACGGGATTCGTACGGACCTCGTGAATCGCATCCGTGCCGAAATCGCGGCCGGAACCTACGAAACGCCTGAAAAAATGGAAGTTGCGCTCCAGAAGATGCTTGGATCTTTCCTGGACGACTGACCCACTGAATTTTTTGATTCATGGACCGTACGCAGGGGGTGAAGCTCTGCGTACGGTTTTTTCCGTCTCTGCCGGCGATCGCGTACTGTTTTTCTTTTTCTTTTTACTTTCTTTCCGTGATCCATAAAGTCATTCGGCATTCCCATTCACTGTCGTTCTCGGAGCGGATGAACCAGTGCGGAATGACGCAGACGGCCTGATGCACGAGTTCAAAGCCGCCTTCGGAATTGCTGACGGTTTCGACGGGGTAGGTCCAGAAATCGGTGATCCGCGAGACGTTCAGTTCGACACGGACTTTCTGCCAGTCGTCGGCCAGTCCGAGGAACGGAGTCGTTTTGGTGTTCAGGCAGGTACTCAGGTCGCCGAGATGGAGGCCGCAGGAATCGTAGAAGTACCGGTCTTCACAGTGTCCGGGAAGGCCGGCGAAGTTGAATTCCGAGCCGAAAAGGAGGGTTTCCCATCGCGGAAGATTTCCGAGATGCCAGGTGAACTCAAGCGTATCGCCGGTGAGCTGAAGGGTCTTTCGGATCGAAATATCGTGGAGGTTTCCCTCAAAGGAACGGACCTTCGCAAAGGCGGCAAGCGTCAGTTTTCCATCTTCGAGATACGCCCGGTACGGAAGCTGCGCGAACGTACGTTCCGGGAGCATCTCTCCATTCATGAGAGCCTCTGCCGTGACGTTTTGCGGATAGAAGAAGTCGAGAAATGCTTTTCGCGGCGTCTGGTCGTACTGGAGCCGTTTTTCGAGTCCTTCCTGCTTAAAGACGGCCTGGTCGCGGATATTTCCGAGGTCCTCTTCGGGTTCTTTTCCGGAGTCTTTCCCGGAGAGCTCGTTCGGAGTATCGCGGAGTTCCGCGCGTTTCTGCGCCTCGATCGTGCGGACGATCGCTTCATGGTACGGTTCCGGACGCCGCGTCATGCCTGCGAGAAGATTCAGACCCGTTTTCCGGACATCCAGCTCGTAGAGCATCCCGCCCTGCGTCGGCGAGACCCATGCGGAGAGCTTCGGAGACTCAAGACGGAATTCCGTTTCACCGTCAAGGTCGAAGTCGCATTCGGTCTCATCGTTGGGAGCGATCCGGTCAAGCAGAGCGTCTGCCGCGATCAGGCGGCGGTAGATGCCGTTTCGCAGATGCGGCAGGTAGATCCCTCCGAATGCGCCGTGCCAGTACGGGCAATTGCACTGTCCGCGGTAAAGTTCTGCGCGGGCATCTTCCAGGATCTGGATCGTGCGGAAGTAGTCGGGGGACGCCGGGTCCTGCGTTTTCGTCAGCATCTGGTTCTGAAGCCGGCACAATCGGCGGCTGACGGCCATCATGCGGCAGTACATTTCGTTCGTTTCCGGGTAGCGGATCTTGAAATTGCGCCAATTCCCGCCCGAAACGAACGCACGGAGTCGGCAGATCGCGTTCCGGAATCTCTGAAGTTCCTTTTCTGCTTTTGAGGCCTTCGCCGAGTCTGCTGCTTTTGCCGAGTCTGCCGGATTCGCCATTTCATCAGGTTCCGCAGAACCAGACGCACAGAGCGTACATTCTGGGCAGTTTTCCGTGCTTTCCTGCGCATTTTCGGGAGCTTCGGAGGCTTCCGGCGGCAGGAAGCTCATGAGCGTCTCGTACTCCTTGCGCGTTTCGGTGTCGAGCGCCCACTCGGTCATTTCACGGTAGGAGCAGTCGGGAAGATAGCATTTTCCCAAAGGTTTCGTTTCATCGCGCGCCTCGGACATCGTGACGGTCCGCAGCCAGGAGGAATTTTCCAGAAGTGCGTCAAAGAATCGGGCCAGCCATTGGCCGTCGCCGTACACGTGCCCGAAAGTATTGGGCCAGGCTCCGAATTTCTCGCCGTCGTCTGCGCAGAAAAGGAGCGCATTTTCGTGCGTTTCGTAGATCTCACGCAGGTAACGGAGGCTGCGGTCAATGGAATCAAACGGGATCCAGTACCGCAGTTTTTCGCTGTCTGGGTAGACGGCCATCAGGTTTCCGTCGTCCTCCGTGAGATAGTATCCGTAGAGTTTTTTTTCCGGAAGGCCCGCTTTTTTGAAATGGTAGTCGTCCAGGATCGTGAATTCCATGCCGGCCTGCACGAGGTCGCGGACGCAGGACTGTTCCCAGACACGTTCGGGCATCCACATTCCGCGGACTTTGACTCCGAGCCGGTTCTCGATCCAGCGGGAGTGCATGAGGATCTGGCCGATGCGGTCCCGGGATGGAAGCATGGCGAGGATCGGTTCCTGAAAAGGTCCGCCGAGGATCTCGATGCGTCCTTCCCGCGCCAGTTCGCCAAGTCGGTCAAGATACTCGGGGTGACTGTTTTCGAGCCATTCTTCGAGACAGCCGGAATTGTGGAGAGAGAGACGGAGTGCTGAATATTTCGGGCGCGAGATCAGATCCAGGAACGGAAGGTAGCTTTTCTGATAGCATTCTTCCATCGTGCCGTCAAAATTTCCCACAGGCTGGTGATTGTGGAATGCCAGCGCAAGACAAAGCGGTTTTCGGGTCATTTTTTTCTCTCTGGTTTTTTCTGAAAAGCTGAAAAGGAAATCGGTGCTGATCCTGTTTCTTTTACGGTCCATTCGCTGACCGCGTACCGTTTCACCACGGAAGACGCAGAAAACTCACGGAAACACACAGGAGGAATACGAAAAACACGAAAAAAACTAAATTCACGAAGTGATTTTAAAATTCATTCGAGTCTTTTTGCGTTTTCCTGAAATTTCGTGTTCCTTCTTTTCCGTGTGTTTCCACGGATCTTCTGAGTTCCCAATGGTTGAGCTGCATCGGCGCAAGCGGTCCCACGCGCGATTTCACCCTTCGGGTAAGATCTGGCTGCC
>CAZRGJ010000107.1:4230-8311 GCA_964599445.1 uncultured Planctomycetaceae bacterium
ATATGGACACATTTTTAATATTTTTTTCCTCTCTGACTTCCCTTCAAAAACTTTTTGATGTTCTTGTGTTTTGTGTCAGTGTGTTTCTGCGGCTCTTCTGTGTCCCAGTGGTAAAAGAAGCCGGAAAAACATTGAAATTCTATGCGAGCCACAAAATTCCGAGACCCGCTGCGATGAGCATCAGGCAGCATCCGGAACCTGGTTTGCCGGGGTGTCCGTCTTCGGGTTCGTAGTCGTCATTTTCGTCGTCTTCGTCTTCGATGATCTCGACTTTCGGGTCTTTGGAGGGATCATGGAAGTGTGCGGCAGAGGGATTTTCCAGCGTGATCCCGTCCTCAAACACGTGGCCGCAGGTCCTGCATTCTTTCAGAAACTGAGGGTAAAGGAGTTCATCGCAGCACGGGCACATGACGGCCAGCGGGTACTCGTCGGAGTACGGATCCACTTCCGGATCGGTATCGAGCGGCTGGGAGAGATTGGAGGCCATGAGACGATAGTCGGGCTGTCCTTTTTCCTGCGGTTCCTGAGTCTGCGGATGCCCGCACCGGCAGGAGTGACCGTGCGCGTTTCCGTGTGCATGTTCGTGACCGTGTCCGCACTGGCAGGAATGGCCTTCCGGAGCGTAATGCTGATTTCCGACGGAGATCGTGTCCGCGGTATTGGCGAACGTCGCGCCGGCGAGAGCCGAACCGATGCTCCCAGCCATCGCGGAGCCGAGATTTCCGGCAAGAAATGACTTAACGGCGTCCGGAGTGAATGCTCCGTCGTCGTACATTTCCTCACCTTCCTGGGGAACGATCAGGTCAAGATCCGCCAGTGGAAACCGATCGCCGATCGTATTGCAGAAACGGCAGTAGGCGATCCGTCTTGCGCCGCATTCGGGACAGACGTCCCAGCTTTTCATTTTCATTCGTCAGGCCTTTGATCCTTTCTTTTTGGGGGCGTTCCCGTTCGCCGATGTTTTGAGGTTTGGGATTTAGGTGTTCTGTTCTGGTCTTTGAGTCTTTAGCTCTTCGGCATTTTTCTTTTCGGACTTTTGCCTGAGCGTGTTTTTGAGCCGCTGTTCTGTGATGGGAAGAGCCTGAGTTTCCCTGGATTTTTCTGACAGGCAGAATCAAAACTGAAATGGTGTCAGAGAAGGTCGGGAAGGTCCAGGAACGGCTTTCGAAAACATTTGGAAGAGCTCGAAGCTGTCTGGTTCAGGAGTTGGTTCAGGAGCGGTCTGGTTCAGGAATGTTTTCTCCAGGATCCTTGATTTCGGAAAGGTCTCAACGTGAGAGCAGTCCTGCTTTGCACGTGTGCAGTGTGGAAAAACCCGGGCTGGGGATCAGCCCGGGAAACCAGGGGGATTGGGACACCCCTCACATTGAGTACCTTACCGGTTCAGCGTCAGGCCGAAGACGAACCCGTGCATGAACACATCGTTTTTGTTGTTGCCGTCGACCAGTCCCATGACTCCGTTGCCCGCCATGTCGAGCGTGTAGTCAACCATTCCAGCCGGGCGGGCAATGTTGCCTGCGTAGATCCCGGACCATCCGAGGGAGAGCTGGACTCTGGTCGTCAGGTCGATGTTGAACTTGACTCCGATTTCCACGATCGGGGTGAAGAGGTCGTCGGTCATCTTATGGTATCCGGATTCACCGCCGGGACCGATGTTGCTGTCGTACACGACCCATTTTCCCTCGCTGCTGTCTTCTTCGCCTTCTTCTCCATTGTCGATTCCCAGGCCGTAGACGCTGTCGGATCCGTAGATGCCGTTGGCGTAGGCATTGCTGCCGATGATGGAGTAGTTGGTGATCTTCTGGGCGTTGTACGCCGCGGTGAATTTACCGAGGAGTTCCATTCCGAAACGGCCTTTCTGGCGGTTCCAGCGCAGTCCGAGCTGCGGACCGAACATGTTGTTATCGGCGGTCGTTTCGATGCTGGTGTCGTCGAGGAAGTTGGGAGCGTAGAACTCGCCGTTTCCTCCGCGGGGGCTTCCGCCCCAGAATCCGAACTCTTCATCCCATTTCATGTAGCGCATACCAAGGCCGAGTTCGAAGATGCCGGCGCGGGTCGCATGGCTGCGGTACAGGTAGTTCAGCTCGACGCCCCAGGTGCTGATGTCGCTCCACATTCTTGCGGTGTCGAACTGGACCAGCATTCGGTCAACGAGGAGGTTGCCGTTTTCTTCCGTGCAGTCATCCCAGGTATCCTTGCGATTCTGGTTGTAGATGATACCGCCGAGGTAGTTGTTCCCCAACCCATCTTTACCATTGTTCGTGTCTTCGAAACCGATCTCCACACTGCGTCCGCTCTTTTCGGTCTTGCCGTCGATCGTGAAGATCGAGCAGTCCCATCCGTGATGTCCGTTCATGAAGCCGAAGGTGTAGCGCTGACCCACATGGAATTTGGTGTCGAGCATGTTCGTATTCCAGTCGTTGTGCTGGACTGCCTGGCGCAGCTGACCGATCGGTCCGTATTTGTCCGCGGCGTAGTCGATGAATTCACCGACGGAGACTTCCGTGAATCCGTCCTGGAGAGCTTCTTTGATGCCGCTTCCGCTGCTGCTTCCGCTGCTGCTCGCCTTGATGATCGTTCCCTGGATCCCGTCGCCGGAGTTGTTGTTGCTGTCTTCGTCATCGTCATCGTCGTTATCGTCGTCATCGTCATCATCGTCCTCGCCTTTGTCGTTGATCACGAAGAATTTCGTTGAGGAGTTGATCACGGTCCAGCCAATGCTGTAGGCGTTTTCGCCTTCGGCGCTTTCGTTACCGACCAGCGCGCTCTTCGGAGAAGGAAGTGCCCAGTAAAGGCCTTCCGCGCCAAAGAAGAAACCTTCGTTTCCTCTCGCTCCGCCCGCGTAAGAGTTTGGAGTCTGGACATCCCAGATCTGCGCGTCGCTGACCTGAGCCGTTGCAGTGTTGCAGCAGCAGAAGCTCAGTCCCATGAGGATCACTGCTGCAAGGACAGTCGTCAATGTCATTTTGTTAAGCATTGTTTTCCACCTCGGATTACAATTGCTTCGGGAAGTTCATTTCCTGTTTCTTTCCGTTCGACTTTCCTCCACCGGAAAGGGCACTTGAAAGACAGAACATGGTTCCCGAAAGTTCCCAATATTTTCTGGTTATGTACTTTATATCGGTAAGATTATGTCCAACAATTGAATCGATTTGGTAAACTTTGACGATTTTTTCGGATTTTCTTGTTTTTTCGGTTGTTCAGGTTGGTTTGGAGCTGAATTTGGGGAAAATGGGAGGTGTGTACAAATAAAAATACCTGATTTTTTCGGGAAAATTTTTTCATGTTCTTGACTTTTCGGGGCGTTGGAGTATATTTAAATGGTATTTTATGGGAAAATCAGCGTTTTTATGGGGGCTCGGATGACGCAAAGCGAAATTTTGTTTCACGGAAGTCTGAAGATCGCTGAATTTCCGGAGATCCGGACCTCGCGGTTCCACAAAGATTTTTATTTTGGATTTTACTGCACGAAACTGCGCCCGCAGGCTATTCGCTGGGCTGTGAGACGCAGCACCCGGGGGATCCTGAATCCGTATCGGTTTATGCCGAATGAGATGCAGCGGATCCTGTGTTTTGACGAGATGACCGACGAATGGCTCGATTTTATCGTTGCGTGCCGATCGAGACAGGCGCATGATTTTGATATTGTGGAGGGCCTGTCGCAGACGATACCATATTTAATTATGTGCAGAACTTTGCGGAGGGGGAAATTTCCCGTGAAGCGTTCTGGGCACTGGCAAAATTTCGGTATCCGACACACCGATCAGTTTCCATTCGGCACGGGCACTGGCGTTGCTCTCTTTTGCGGGATATGAAGAGGTAAACGATGGCGAAAGACCATGATCTTTTTTTCCTGTGCAGCCTGAAGAACGCGGATGGCGAGAAGGAAAAAAATCGAGACGCTCATGGAGGTTTACGCCTCCTGGCTGGCGATGATATACAGAATTTTAACTCGGATCTTTACTTCCAGCCGAGGGATTACCTCCGGGAGTGCTGGAGAGAACAGCGGATCCTTTAATATTTAGGGAGTTTTTGAGAAAATGACGCTTTTTTTGACGGGAATCGTACTTCTGGTCGTCGG
>CAZRGJ010000108.1:0-4125 GCA_964599445.1 uncultured Planctomycetaceae bacterium
CATGCGTTGGCCAAATACAAAACAGTGTGGAACGTCCCTGACGCCGCATGATCCGGCAAAAACACCGCATCAATAGAAACGGCACGGGGCCAAACGTCCAGCCGCGCAGACATGGAGAATACTCGAACGTGCCGGATCTGGACTGCAAGAAAGAACGTCCAGCCGCGTATGCACGGAGAATGCACGGATCCGAAAAAAACCAAAGGTCATTTCATGAAGAAACTGTTGAAAATCTGGAAACAAAATACCGTCCTGCGGACAAACTCTGTTCCGAAACGTTCCCGAAATTCAAAATCGGACACACGCAAATTCCGCAAAACGCTGCGTCTTGAATCGCTGGAGTCGAGGAATCTTTTAAGCGTGACTCCAGCAAATCTGGAAGCTCTCGGCACGGGCTCCGCACTGATCGTCAACAGTACGGCAGACGGAGCGTCGGATACGTCGGCAGACGATGCTTTCGTGACGCTGCGTGAAGCGGTCGAGTACGCCAACGAGCATGAAGCGATTCGCGAGATCCGTTTTGCCGACGGAATCGAAAAGATCGTCCTGACGGAAGGGGAACTGCGTATTTCCGGGAATTTTGATCTGGTCTCGGATGCAGGACTCACCATCGACGGAAACCAGGCGAGCCGCATTTTCCACGTCGCCGGCGGAACGGAAACAGATCCCGTCGTTTTTCGCGGCCTGACGCTCCAGAACGGGAATGCGCACGGTGACGCAATGGACATTTACGGTGGTGCGGTCCTCCTGACTGACGGCGGCTGGCTGACCATTCAGGAGTGCGGAATATTTGAGAGCACGTCTTCCTTCGGCGGCGGTGCCATCGGCAACCATGCCGGACATCTGCTCGTGAGCCATTCCCGGATCTCCGGAAATTCCGCAGCTGCCGGCGGTGCCGTTCTCGACGTTGACGCAGCGGAAACGCTCATCCTGAATTCAGTCCTGACAGATAATTCAGCCGGAATATTCGGCGCGTACACCACGGATCTCGCATCCCGTTCATTTATCGTGAATTCTACGTTCGCCGGAAATCAGGACCTGGATCTGCTCAACGACTCGGAATTCTGTGGGGTGTGGAATTCCATCCTCTCCGATGGGATCAGCGGACTGAGTCAGGTTGCCGGCAGCGGTTCCAGCGCGACAAAAACAGTCAACTCACTCATTCAAAAGGAGATCTTTGAGGAATTTCCCGCCGACCTGGACTGGAAAACGTGGGACGGTGCGCCGGACAGCCCAGCGCATACGGAAAATGCTGCACTCGCCCTGAAAGACGAGGACTCCGATCCGGCGAATGACGTCTGCTCCCAAATGCAGGCGATGGGCGCAAACGCGCTTTTCCTGGCGGCGGTCGAGGCACTTGCGTCAGAAAACGGGACCGACATTTCCGGCACTCCGCGTACACTTGGAGATTCAGTCGACATCGGAGCGTACGAATCGCCCATCCTGATCGAATTTGTGGACTCCGACGGCACGCTTTTGAAGGAAGTCCTCACGAAAGACGGCGTTTCCGATCTGGAAGGTGCTCCGATCGAAGCACCGACGCCGCCGGCACGCGATCTCTACGATTTCTCCGGCTGGGACCAGTCGTGGGAAAATGCCGCGAAAGACCTGACCGTCACGGCACAGTACACGCCGCGGTTTTCCGGAACTTCCATCATCGTGGATACGAATGCGGATTCCACGGCTCAGGACGGAAAGATCTCGCTGCGGGAAGCCGTTCAGGCCGCGAATGAAAACAGTGCGGTGAAAGAGATCCGCTTTGCGTCCGGCATTTCGGCCATTCACCTGACGGAAGGGGAACTGACGATCTCCGGAAATTTCGACATTCTGGCCGACGGAGTTTCGTTCACCGCAGATGCCGGTTCCCGATTCTTCTACGTGACCGGCGGAACGGGATCGGATGCCGTCATCCTCGCTGGAATGACGCTCTCTGGTGCAGTTCATGATGATGGGGAACGCGGAGCCGCCATCTACGTAAAAAAGGACGCAAATGCCAAACTTGACCGCGTTTCCATCCTCGCCTGCGAAACCGACGGAGCGGGCGGAGCCGTCATGAATTCCGGAAACCTGACGCTCACTTCTTCCCTCATCGCCGGCTGCTCAGCAGGCACATTCGGAGGCGGTGCGATCTATTCGACCAGTTCCCTGACCGTGGGCAACTGTACGATCGTCGGAAACACCTCCAGCCGGACGGGAAACGGCATCGCGATCTACTCGACCAGTGCCGGAAACGTGAAGATCCGAAACTCCATCATCGTGGAGAACGGATCTGAACTCGATAAACAAATGAATTTGGATCTCGAAACGTGGGACGTCATGTACTCCATGACGAATGACAGTACGAGCGGCTACGGTATTGCGTACACGGAAGCGGTACGTGACCGAATTTTCGCAGAAGCACTCCCGATGGGGTCCGGCGCGGGCAGTCTGACTTCCTGGCAAAACTGGTCTCCGGCACTTCACCGCAACTCGCCGCTGAAGAACAAAGGGACGAACGGCCGCGACGTACCTCAGATATTTGGCGTAGGCGGCAGTAGCGAACTGCGCAAAATTACCGACCTTTTGGGAAACATCCGTCTCTCAGACGAAAGTCTGGACATTGGGGCCGTTGAGTCGGTCGACGTGCCGCTTCTCGTGTCGGTCCAGATCGAAAGTGGAAAAACACTTTACGTCAATTGGGAAAGCGTGGATGGGTGCACCGAGTATTCCGTACAGTACCGCGACGTGAGCACATCCCGCTGGTCAACGAAAAAAGTCAAGAACGCCACGAACCTCAAGATCAACGCCAAAGCGGGAACGACGTGGGAGATCCGCGTGACTCCGCTGGGGATCGCGGACGCACAAACTGCCGAAACGCAGGCTGTCGTTCTTGCGGCTCCCAAAATGTCGTTTGACCGAAAGGCCGTCAAGGACGACACTTTCGTGGTGAATGTCTCAAATTTCGCCTCCACGAACCTGGCGGCAGAAGCGGACACACTGACGCTCATGTTCGAAAAAGGCGAAACCATTACGATCGCACTGGAAAACGGGATCGGGACGGGAACGTTCTCGAATGGGCTTGCCGTCGAATTCCAAAACGGAGTCCTGACCTTCACGAACGCGCAGAGCAATACGCAGTACAAGATCAAGGCCCAGTTCGCCAACGGGACCGGGACTTCTGCCCTCACCAGCAGCGTGAACGTCAAGACGACGATGGCACCGTATCTCGCACCGAAGATACTCTCGGCAACCGCGACTGGAGAGAAGACCATCGAAGTTTCATGGGAGGCCGCGTATGGAAAAAATTCCGGATCGAAAGCAGCAAAATACACGATCCAGTACTTTGACGTCAAAAAAGGCCGCTGGTCCAACGCAGGGTCCGTTGATGCGTCCAAGCTCGCATTTGACGGCACCCGGTACACGTACACGATCTCGCGTCTGACGGGCGGTTCGGATTATCTCGTGCGAGTCCTGGCAGCGAAAGACCGCAGCTTCCTGGCCTCAGAAACGAGTGGGGAACTCTCGGCACGAACGTGGCTTTCCATGCCGAAGATCTCGACCGTCTCAACAAAAACGGCAGGCTGCGCGGAAGTCTCCTGGAAGGCGGTCAACGGAGCCGTCTCCTACCTGCTCAGCTACGCGGAAAGCGGAACACAGAATTGGGTCACTGTCCCCGTAACGGCAGTTTCCGGAACGGTGAAGACGTCGATCTTCGGCCTGAGATCCGGAGTCGGATACGATTTTAAAGTTCAGGCTCTCGCCGTAGAACCTGCTGAAAATTCGCTTGAATCGCCGATCAAAACCCTGCGGAAAGTCAAGTAGCGGACCCGGTTTTTGAAACGATCCGGTTTTTGAAACGATCCGGTTTTTGAAGCATTCCAGGTTTTCCGACGGAAATTCCATCTTTTCGGACGCCTGATCTCCAGCATCCAAGCCCGCTGGGGATCAGGCGTTTTTCTTTTTTTCATGAAACAAAAGATCCCAAATCCCGCTCTCGGCAGCACTCATCTTTCGTATTCGGAACGTACGCTGGTGAGATTTCGGATCGGGATCGGAGCGGGACTCAGCCGGCGTACCAGTTCCTGCGCAAGCTGTTTATGGTGCCAGGTCGAAAGCGATCCCAAAAGGCATAGACCGCCGTCTGCG
>CAZRGJ010000108.1:4135-8209 GCA_964599445.1 uncultured Planctomycetaceae bacterium
TCAATTTTCAGACGGCGAAGCTCGGAGATCGGACTGGTGCTCAGGAGACTGCGCGCCTTACTTTCGATCTCTTCCAGTATCGGGCTGATGTTTGATTTCGTCATTTCAGATCCTCCTTAAAATCAGGTAGTTCAGGAACAGGGGGCCGTGAAGTCCGTTTTGAGGCACCCGGTCCATCTTCAGCTTCGACGTTCCGCCGGGTCTTCGATTCCAGGCTTTCGGTATCCCATTTGATCCCGTGTGCCCGCATCGTCAACTTTTACGCCACAGACTCTTTTTTATTTTACCGAGCCTGCCCAATCGGAGCAGAAAAATCGACATGATCGGAAAATTTCTCTGATTTTAATGGAAAATTTCCTCCATTTTAACCTGCGGGGGATAGGCGAAAATGAAATTTCTGGTATACTGAATGGCGGGAAAGCGGTTTTTGTTGCCGTTTCCGACTATTTATGTTTTCCTGTTTGAGAGCTTTCCAAAAATTCCATGAACGCCCGTCAAAACGCGATCGAATTCGTTGGGACCCAGACCTCGCCAAATGGTCGGGGTGATTTCCGCAATACTTCTCTGACCGAGCTTTACGCCTCGCACGTATTCACCGAGTCGGTCCAGAAAGAACGTCTGCCTGCCGAGGTTTTTGAATCCCTCCAGCAGACCGTAAAACGCGGCGGCGGGCTGGATCCGTCGATCGCTCCGGCGGTCGCTGCCGCGATGCGAGACTGGGCAATGGAACGCGGAGCGACCCACTACTCGCACTGGTTCCAGCCGATGACTGGCGAGACTGCGGAGAAGCACGACAGTTTCCTCACGCCGGCCGGCGACCTGAAAGCCATCGCGAAATTCAGCGGCAATGAACTCGTCCGCGGGGAATCCGATGCTTCCAGTTTCCCATCCGGCGGGCTTCGTGCGACGTTTGAAGCCCGCGGATACACTGCGTGGGATCCCTCAAGCCCTGCATTCATCCTCGAAAATCCCAATGGAGCCACGCTCGTCATCCCCACGATGTTCGTGAGCTGGACGGGCGACTCCCTGGACCAGAAAACGCCAATGCTCCGTTCTCTGGATGTTCTGAACCGTCAGGCACTGCGTGTCCTGAGACTTTTCGGCAATGAGACGGCATCGCGGGTCGAATGTACGCTGGGGGTTGAGCAGGAGTACTTTCTCGTGGATCGCCAGATCGCACTTCAGCGTCCGGATCTGCTCGTCTGCGGAAGAACGCTTTTCGGTGCGCGTCCTCCCAAGGGGCAGGAGCTGGACGACAATTACTTCGGCGCGATCCCGGAACGTGTTTTGGCGTTCATGACGGAAGTCGAATTTGAGCTGATGCGCCTCGGTGTTCCAATCAAAACGCGCCATAATGAAGCGGCTCCCGGACAGTTTGAGCTTGCGCCGACATTCGAGACGACGAATCTCGCGCTGGATCACCAGATGCTCGTCATGCAGTTCCTGCGTCAGGTCGCCCGCCGTCACGGATTCCTCTGCCTTCTGCACGAGAAACCGTTTGCCGGAGTAAATGGTTCCGGAAAGCACAACAACTGGTCCATCGGGACCGATACGGGGGAAAATCTGCTCAATCCGGGAGACACGCCGGAAAGCAATCTCCAGTTCCTCGTCTTCTGTTCCGCAGTCTGTCGGGCAGTCCATCGCTATTCGAAACTTCTGCGTCTTTCGGCTGCGTCGCCGCAGAACGATTTCCGGCTTGGCGCTGCGGAAGCTCCGCCGGCGATCATGAGCATTTACCTCGGAAAAGACCTCACGGACATTTTGGACTTTATTGCGGACGAAAGTGCACCGGCAGACTATCCGCATGAAGACGACGCGGAACGTGCGATCCCGATGCCGATCCTCCGCCGATTCACCCGTCATGCAGGAGACAGAAACCGTACGAGTCCGTTTGCTTTCACCGGAAACAAATTCGAGTTCCGCGCGGTCGGTTCGAGTCAGAATTCCGCCGCTGCCGTCACGATCATCAACACGATCGTCGCAGAAAGTCTGGATTTTGCGGCTTCACGGATCGATGAGGGACTGGCGCAAGGGAAAGATTTCAAAGCTGTCGTGCGGGAACTACTTCGCGAAATGATCCGCGATTACCGATCGGTCCTGTTCAACGGCGACAATTACTCGATGGAGTGGGTCGAAGAGGCTGCGGAACGCGGTTTGCCGAATCTGAAAGACACGGTAGACTGTCTTCCGGTCTACACGGAGGAAGAGTCCGTCGCGCTCTTTGGAAAGTATGGCGTCATGAACGAGACGGAACTCCACAGCCGGCAGGAGATCATGGCGGAAAATTACTGCACGATCCGAAATATCGAAGCGTCTGCGATGCTTCGAATTGCCCAGACCATGATTTTCCCGGCAGTTCTGCGGCACAAGGCGAACATTTTGCCGGCACTTACGTCCATTACGCAAAAGAAAGTCCTTTCCGAGCTGGACGTCAAGATCGATCTGCTGATCCAGGGGATCGACGAGCTGAAAAAGGCGCTGGCCGGGGTCAAAGCACAGAAAAACGTCATGGAAAGAGCGCGGTACTATCGCGATTCGGTCCTGAAGGGAATGTACGCGCTGCGCGTCATCGTCGATAATCTGGAAATGATGACCGACGATGAACTCTGGCCGCTTCCGAAGTACATGGAGCTCCTTTTCATTCGGTAATTTTCCAGAGTTCCGAGGTCCCGTTTTCAAAGGTCTCGGATTTCAGGTCGGCAAGTCTGCAAAAATGTTGATTCGAAAACCAAATTTGGAAAAACTTTCATTTAATTGGTATTTTTTCACATTTTCACATTACTCCCCTTGCAGAAATTTCCGAATATGGTAAAATGAAAACGTTGATGGAAAGATTTTTTCTGACCAAAGACGCAAAAAACAAAAAAATGAAGAGCCGTTCGGCTCATGAAATGATTTCGTTCTGAAGTGCCGGGATTTTCGGGCAGTGAAGGCGGGAGAGGCTAGAATTTTGCCGCTGCGCAAAATGGCGGACGCATAGGGTACGGAAACGCACGTGCCTGTGGTGTGGTCGGCAGTCCTGATTTTTGAATGTCCAAAATCCCTGTTTCTTCACCGGAACAGGGATTTTTTTGTGTCGGAAAAGACGGAAAACACCGAGAATACGGGAAGTACAAAAGCACAGAAAGTACGGAAGAAAAATGGGAAAGCGCATCGCGATCATTGGGATCATCGTGGAAGAGAGCCGTTCTGTCGAACAGATCAACGCGCTTTTGTCGGACTACTCCGAACACATCATCGGCCGGATGGGGATCCCGTATCGTCCGCACGGGGTAAGCGTCATCAGCGTGATGCTTGACGCACCTCCGGACATCATCAGCTCACTTTCCGGAAAACTCGGGATGCTTCCCGGAGTGAGTGCCAAATCGGTCTGTTCGAAAAAGGAAACGGACAGCTGACCACATTTGAGGATATACAGAAACGGGAATCTGGCTCCAAACTGCCCTAAAATCAGGGCCTCCCAAAAATCAAATCCAAATACCCCAAAACAATATAAAACAAAATCGAACAAAACAGGAAACAGAAATTAACGCGGAGTTCAAAAAGTAAAGGAGAGAGAAAATGTACGATTTGAAGTCCTGTATCGCGACAGAGTTCATCAATGACGCGGAGATCCGGGAGACTTTGGCGTTTGCGGACGAGCACCGCAACGATCGGGGGATGATCTCGGCGATCCTCGACAAAGCGCGCACGTGTGCCGGCCTGACGCACCGTGAAGCGATCCTTCTGCTGGACTGCACGGATCCGGAGCTGAACGAGCGCATCTACGCCGAGGCGATGGAGATCAAGGAACGTTTCTATGGAAACCGTATCGTGATGTTCGCGCCGCTCTATCTCTCGAACTACTGCGTCAATGGCTGCACGTACTGCCCGTACCATATGAAAAACACGCACATTGCGCGCAAAAAGCTCACGCAGGAAGAGATCCGTGCCGAGGTCATTGCGCTTCAGGACATGGGACACAAACGGCTCGCGCTGGAAACGGGAGAGCATCCGACGATGTGTCCGCTGGACTACGTGCTGGAATCGATCGACACGATCTACTCCATCCACCACAAAAACGGGGCCATTCGC
>CAZRGJ010000109.1:0-7663 GCA_964599445.1 uncultured Planctomycetaceae bacterium
GCAGGGCGTCCGATCGACCGATGCCGGATCTGCCGAACATTCAGCGACTGCACGACCGCTCCGAGAAACGGCATGGTGTCCGGCTGCTATCCGCTGGACCGCGACTACCGGCAGATGACCGAAGCACTGCGTCTGAAACAGCTGAAGTCGCCATGTGCCCGCAGTGCGGAATAAATGACCGGGATCTGAAAATTTCCGGGCCGCAGCAGTCGGTCCGGAAAGCGATTCCCCATGTATTCCAATTTCCAGAATCCCAGATTTTCCCCCATGTTTTGAAATTTTTGCCAAACGCATTTGCGGACCATTCCTCCAGGAGGTTTTCGATGAAGCTTTTTTTTCATTTCCCCGTTTTTTTGCTGGCATTCACGGCGTTTGGGTATTTTTTCCCCACGGTCCTTTCGGCACAAACTCCAAACCGCATTCCTGCGGAACCCGTTGAAGTGCCGACTGCGGAAGTCATTCCAGAACCGGCTCCGCGCCCCGTCAAACCAACTCGCAGCAATGGGGAGATCATTGACCCCGGCGTCATCGTGCCTTCAGCTCCGCAGGAACCGATCCAGATCGAGAAATACTCGGTCCGCGTCGAACATCGCGGGCGTGTCTGCCGCACGGTCACGACGATCACGTTCAAGAATCCAAACGACACAGACATGGAGGAGACACTGGAATTTCCGCTTCCGGAAGGGGTGACGGTCTCCGGCTACGCACTCGACATCAACGGCGTCATGGTCGATGCGTCGGCAGTCACGAAAGAAAAGGCCCGCGTCGCACTTGAGTCCGAGATCCGGCGGAACGTGGATCCGGCTTTGGTCGAAGTTCAGCGCGGAAATCAATTCAAAACACGCATTTACCCGGTCCCGGCTTTTGGAGATCGCACGATCCGGATCGAATTCGTTTCCGTCCTGGAACCTGGCGAAAAGCCCGGCGAGGGAATCTGGAGTCTCCCGCTGGGACTGAAAAAACCGGCAAAATATTTTGAATTCGTCTGGCGGTCATTTCTTCCTGAAAGTGCCGAAACGCTGGAAAAAGCGGATACCGATGCCGAACTTTCCGCGGCACTCGTTCAAAAATACGCTCCCCGAAAACTCGCAGGAGAAATCGGTGAACTGAACGTTGAGCCTTGGGAAAACAGTCTGCTCGCCGACACTGACGCGCTGGATTTCCAGACGGAGCAGGAACTCGTTCTTGCGGTCCCGCTCTCCGGTCCCGAAGTCTGGACGGAAAAGTCGGCAGACGGATTCACGTACTACGCGGCCGCAGTTAAGGACGCTCCCAAAACTCCGGGAGTTTCTGCTGGAAAAGACGCCGCAGATCCCGCGTCCGGTATACCGTCCCCGCTTCCGAAGTCCGTGACGGTCTTCTGGGACTGTTCCGGTTCCCGTTCCACGACGGGGTTTGCGGGAACGCAGAAAAAGGAACTCGCATTTCTTCAGGCGTGGCTTCAGGAGGTGAAGATCGACGCAGTGCGTCTGGTCCCGGTCCGAAATACCATTGAGCCGAAAGAGATCCGGACGGTGAAGGCGGCGGAGCTTGAAAAAACGCTCGCGGCCTTTCCGTGCGACGGCGCGACAGATTTTTCGCAGCTCGCGGAATTTGCGCCAGAGGGAATGGATTCCGTCTCATTCCTCTTCTCGGACGGATTTTCAAACTGGCACGAAACAGAAATCGCAGAACTTCCGGGCCGGCTCTTCACGTTCGCTTCCGGAAATGCGCAGGATGCCGTGACGCTGAAACGGCTTGCGCAGAATCACGCCGGCGATTTCCTGAATCTGGAAAAACTCCCAGTCGATCAGGCGGTCCGGCAGATCATGCGGACGCTCCAAAATGATGCTCCGCGCCCGGTCCAGGTCTCGGACGGCGAGATCTTCCCGAAATTTGCGGCCTCTGGAAATTCCGAAGAAAACCATGCGCCCACTCTTTTCGTGGGGCGGACCCGTTCCGCAAACGTGGACATTCAGATCGGCGAGGAAACTCGAGCTGCCGTTTCCTGCGAAAATGCACCGGTCGGCGAGTCGCTCCGTACGCTTTTCGGTCAGCGGAAACTGGAAGCTCTTCTCCTGATGCCCGGCGTTGATAGGGAGGCGGTGAAGGATCTGGGGCACGAATTTTCGCTCGCGACGCCCGAAACGTCGCTCATCGTGCTGGAATCGCTCGAGCAGTACCTTCAGCATGACATTGCGCCGCCGGAGTCCCTGACCGAAATGCGTCAGGAATTCTTCCGCATCCGTGCCATCCAGAACGATGAGATCCGGAAGTCTTTCGTGGAACGCAAAGCCGAGCGGATCGAGTACGTTGAAGATCTTTGGAGCGAATACCAGGAATGGCGAGGAAAGAATTTCCAGCTTCAAAAGTTCCTCCGCTGGTTCCAAAACGACCAGGAAGAGGACGATGAAGAATTCCGCGCAGGCGGACGGCATCCTGTTCCCGTACAGGACCTCGCCCCGGCAATGGCTCCGCCAACGGCAGACAAGGATCTTGCCGCAGTAGTTGAGGAAGACTTTGAGGCAGAGAGTACAGATGAAGTTTCAGCAGATGCCGCTCCCGCACCGGCCATGGCGGTTTCGGAAAACGGTTCCCCCGCATACATCGAGGCCTCCAGAACGGCTTCCGTCGAGATTCAGCCCTGGAATCCCGACTCGCCGTACCTGAAGCAGATGGCTGAGGCGCAGGAGCCGTATGCGGTCTACCTCTCGCTACGCGGTGAATTTGCACAGTCGCCGGCATTTTTCCTTGAATGTGCAGAATTTTTCCGGGAACGGAAAAATGCGAAGCTGGCACTCCGAGTCCTCTCCAATCTTGCGGAAATGGAGCTGGAAAATCAGGAACTTCTGCGTGTACTGGGCAATCGTCTGCTTCAGTATGATGATCCGGAAGATGCGGTCCCGGTCTTCCAAAAAGTGCTCGAGATCCGGCCGGAAGAGCCGCAATCCTACCGGGATCTGGCCATCGCGCTGACCCGGCGTGCGGAAAAGCAGCCGGAAAACGCGAAGTCAGACTACACAGAAGCACTCAAACACTACGGCACGTTGATCTACGGACGAGATTTTGAGGACTGGGAACGAAGATTTCCGGAAATCGAACTTTTCGGACTGGAAGAGGCAAACGCTCTGCTCCCACTCGCACGAAAAGCCGGAGTGACGGAGATCCCGCTGAGTGAAAAACTGATCGGACCGGTCGATCTGGATGTCCGCATCGTGCTGACTTGGTCGGGGAACGACACAGACATCGACCTCTGGGTGACGGAACCGGGCGGTGAAAAGGTGGGGTACTCGCATACGGATTCCGCAAACGGCGGACACATCAGCGAGGACTTCACGAGCGGGTACGGTCCGGAAGAGTACCGGATCCGGCGTGCGCTCAAGGGGAAATACGAAATTCTTGCGCACTTCTACTCTTCATCCTCCGCGAAGATCCTTGGCGCCGTCACGATTCAGGCGGACGTTTTCACCAACTTCGCACGAAAAGATCAGAAACGGCAGTCTCTGACGTTCCAGCTCAAACTGGATCCGAATTCTGCCGATGAAAAAGAAAGGTACACGATCGGAACGATCGAATTTAAAAAGTAGGTCCGGGACCGAAACTGCGGCAGTTGCTCTGTCGCGGCGTTGGTCTTCCGGATCAAAATTTCAGGGAGATAAAATGCAGGGCGTTTCAAAAGGGACTTGGGGTAAGATCCGCGGCACGATCGACGTCGTGTCGACGAAAGGGAAACTGTCGCGCTGGTACCAGACGCTGACGGTAATCAATGGGCTTGAGCCGAAATTCTTAAAGTTTACGGATGAGCAGATCCGCAAGGAAGGACTTTCCCTCCGGCATCGCGCACGCAGCGGAGAACCGTTGGCAAGGATCCTTCCGGAGGCTTTTGCGCTGGTGCGTGAAGCCGCCCGCAGAACGAAGGGGATGCGCCACTATGATGTTCAGCTGCTTGGCGGAATCGCGATTTTCCACCGTTCCATCGTCGAAATGCAGACTGGAGAAGGAAAGACGCTGACCGCCACGGCCCCAATGTTTCTCTACGCACTGGCGGGACGCGGAGCCATTCTCGCGACAGTAAACGACTACCTGGCGAAACGCGATGCCGACCTGATGGCCCCGGTCTACCGCGCGGTCGGGATGGACGTCGGGGTCATTCAGTCCCAGATGCAGACCCCGGAACGGGCAAAAGCCTATGCGTGCGACATTACGTACGGGACGGCGAATGAGTTCGGTTTCGATTTTCTGCGCGACCGGCTTCTTCTGCGAAAGATCAAGGAAGGGCAGAACGACCTGATCGGCGCGATGCTGAATCAGGGAATGAATCTCAGCGGCGGGGGAGATAAACCGGTCCAGAGAGATCCCTTTTTTGCGCTGGTGGACGAAGCGGACAGCATCCTCATCGACGAGGCGCGCACACCGCTGATCATCAGTGCAGTGCCGGGCGAGGCGGAGAAGATCGAAGTCGCGACGTACTGCTGGTGTGCCGAGCACGCCCTCGATTTCGAGCAGGACGAAGACTACGAGTGGGACGAAGAGAAAAAATCCGTCGAATTGACCCGCAAGGGGCGCGCCAAAGTCCGCATAATCGAGAAACCGCCGATCCTGGATTCCGTCGGAATGTTTGACCTCTACACATTCACGGAACGGGCCATCAAAGTCCAGCGGGAATTCCATCTGGACCGGCAGTACGTCGTTCGGGATGATGAGATCGTCATCGTGGATGAGTTCACCGGCCGTCTTTCCGAGGGACGTAAATGGCGAGACGGGATCCACCAGGCGATCGAGGCCAAAGAAGGGCTGGAAGTCACGGTCGCGACGGGACAGGCTGCCCGAATCACGATCCAGGACTTTTTCCTCCGATTTGAAAACGTGGCTGGAATGACCGGTACGGCAGCCGCGAGCCGTCAGGAGCTGAAAAAGATCTACCAGTGCAATTTTGTGCCGATCCCCACGAACAAACCACCGCGCAGGATCCAGCTTCCCACGCAAGTCTATGGGAATTCCGACGCAAAATACCGCGCCATCGTGAACGAGATCGCGGACCTGAACGCGACCGGACGTCCCGTCCTCATCGGCACGCGGTCCATCGACAAATCGCTGATCCTCGCCCGGCTTCTGGACGAGAAGAACATCGACTACCAGATCCTCAACGCGTACCATGTGGAAGAAGAAGCCGAGATCGTCGCGAAAGCCGGCCAGCGCGGCAAAGTCACGGTCTCGACGAACATGGCGGGGCGCGGAACGGATATTCGGCTCTCTCCTGAAGTGGAAGAACTCGGCGGACTTCACGTCATCTGTACCGAGATGCATGAATCGGCGCGAATCGACCGTCAGCTCATTGGACGCTGCGGCCGACAGGGAGACCCAGGTTCCTTCCGGCAGTACCTTTCGCTGGACGACGAACTTTTGCTGACCGGATTTGGCCCCAAAAAATCAGAGCGTCTCAAAAAACGCGGTGAAGAGACCACCCAGCGTTTCGATTCCCTCGCGAGCACATTTCGGCGTGCGCAGCGAAAAGTTGAACGTAAACATTTCCGCCAGCGTAAGGCTCTGATGTACTTCGAGAAACAGCGCAAGAAGCTTCAGCGCGAAATGGGGCAGGATCCGTACCTCGACTCCACGAACTGACCAGAATACGGAACTGACCGGAGTGCCGAACGAGCCGGTGTCGCCGGTTGAGCGCAGAAAACAGAATCCCCCAAAATCGAGAAACGATCCAAACGATCTTTCCTTTCCCTCAAATTTCCTTTACGCAGAAAGAGGTAGTCCTTCATGGCGATGCCGCATCCTTCCAGTTTTGGTCCATTTACCGTCATGTCCCGGATCGGACGCGGCGGCATGGGGACCGTTTTTCGTGGAGTGCATCGAGAGACCGGCCAGAGTGCCGCAGTCAAGATGCTGGCTGCGCCGCTTGCGGAAGACGAAAATTTCCGGAACCGCTTTGAGCAGGAGATCGAGGCGCTCCGTCAGCTTCACCATCCCAACATCGTGCGGCTTTTGGGATTTGGTCAGGAAGATGGGACGTTCTACTACGTGATGGAGTTGGCGGAAGGGCGTTCTTTGGAGGAGGAACTGCGGTCCGGCCGGCGGTTTACCTGGCAGGAAACGCTTGAGATCGGGATCCAGACGGCATCTGCGCTTCATTGTGCACATGCGCACGGCATCATTCACCGGGACCTGAAGCCGGCGAATCTTCTCCTTACGCATGACGGCAGAGTGAAGCTGACGGATTTCGGCATCGCGGCACTTTTTGGTTCCGGAAAACTCACGATGGCCGGGAGTGTCGTCGGAACACTGAACTACATGGCACCGGAGCAGGCGTCTGCCCAGCCGACCACGACCCGGACGGATCTTTTCAGTCTGGGGGCTGTCCTGACTGCACTATTGACCGGGACTCCGCCGTTTATGGCCAAATCGCTTGCGGAACTTCTTCACCAGCATTCTTCGGTCTCTGTTTTACGTCCAAGCCAGTTGGGGATCGACATCCCGGTCGAGTTTGATGAACTCATCGGCAAACTGCTGGAGAAATCTCCCGAACGCCGTCCCAAAAATGCGTACTTTGTTCTTCGCCTCCTGGAGGCCGTCCGTATGGAGCTGAACGTTTCATCGGAGCCACAGGAATCCATTTCCCCGGAAGAAATTCCTCAGACGGTGCCGCTTTCAACGGCAGTTCTTCAGCAAAAATTACGCAGTCTGGCAGATGGAAACCGTACGGAACCCAATTCCGATCCAGCTTCGGATTCTGATGCAGTTCTTGGATCTGATGCAGTTCCGGCAGTCTCCTTTACGGAGGATCATGCCCAGTCGAGCTGGTTTCATGATTTTGAACGGTCTGCGCAGGAAGCATTTCAGCCATCCGGGGAACTGTCCATACCCTCCTCGGAAGCAGTCCCGCCAAATCCCGCAGTGCGGCAGACGGATCCTCTTCGTTCTGTTCATCCGAGTGAAGAAGGCACGGAGATTTTTTGCGTCAGCCACTCAGAATATGGACCACAGGATCCGCAGGAATCGCAGGAACCGCGGAAAATTTCGCGAAAGAACGGTGCGGTTCCGTCCCGAAACTTCTTTCTTGAAGAGAAGGAAGAGCTTTCCAGCCCGATCCGGCAGGACTCACCGTGGGGCGGTCTGCTGATGGTCCTGATCCTGCTTGGGATCAGCTGTTTTGGAGCGGCACTTTTGATTCGATGGTGGATGTGTCCGGCAGACGCAGATACGCTCTACTCAAGGATCCAGACCGAATTTCGTGAGGAAAAAGGCGTCCTTTCGGAAAGTTTGAAGAAAGAGACGGAAACGTTTCTCTATTTTTACGCAAAAGATCCAAGAAAAGCAGAGGTTGAAGAGATCCAGAACGAGATCGAGCTTCGTCAGCTGGAACGCGATCTTCTCCGCAGGATCCACTCCCGGAGATTTCAGGCAGTCTCTCCCATTGAGCGCGACTATTTCAATGCAGTACAGGACCCGCACACGCATCCGGAACTGATGCTTCAGAATCTGGAGGATTTCGTCACGTTCTATTCTGCCGTTTGCGAAAGTCTGGCGGAAAATTCTCCCAATGCCTCCGAGCAGAATGCAAAAAATGCCCGGTTTCTGGAACTGGCAAAACGTCAGATCGTGAAGATCCGGAAAGATTTTCAAAATGAGCAGGAGGAACGAAGAACGATCCTGCGGCAGGAAGTCGTTCATATTC
>CAZRGJ010000109.1:7673-8159 GCA_964599445.1 uncultured Planctomycetaceae bacterium
AAGATCCGGAGGAGCTTGAACGCGGCATCGCGCTTCGGGATGCCGTGCTCCGACTTTACGGAGATCGTGAGCCGGAGATCGTGAAACCTCTGCGGAAGCAATGAAAACCAGCAGAATGTACGTCAGGAAAGAGAGCGCGTCAGCCTGTTGGGAAAGTGTGCCTGAAAAACCGGAATCTGATTTGAAAAAATGGAAAAATTTTAGGCGAAATCCGTATTTTGCCGCGGAGGGTGGGTTGCTCAAATTTGCGAACGTGGTAAAATGAAAGGTGGAATTGGCAGTTTCCCAAAGCCTGCCGCATCTTTTTTATTTTTCAGACTTTTTTTCCTTAGCGATTTTCAGGAATTTACGAAAAATGGCCAAAGCAGAAAAAACGAAACAGTTCATTCCTCAGGGATTCCGATTTGCCGCAATGTACACGGGGATCAAGCAGGACAAAACGCGTGCAGACATGACGTTCATTGCGTCGGACCGTCCCGCTTCGGC
>CAZRGJ010000110.1:0-8147 GCA_964599445.1 uncultured Planctomycetaceae bacterium
CTCCGCCAACGGTGTTTCCAGCCCGAAATAGAGATTTTCCCAACGTTCCCAAAGATCCATCCGGTTCGGGTAGCGCACGATCGCACGGAAAATACGGGAATCCCACCCCGGAGTTCGGTGCAGTTCCATGGCCAAAGCGTCCCTATGGAGTGCCGTCGCGAGATGGATGACGTTCGTCCGGGAATTTCCCGCCTTCAGCAAAGTCCCGAAAAACCAGTCGCGCGATGCATGACGGAGCCTGGAGGAACGGCAGTGCGCTTCATTCTGCAGATCGTCTCCGACGATGAGGCTCGGCCGATGCGCTCCATGACGGCGTCCGCGAAGTTTCTGCCCTGTGCCGAAAGCCTCAAGCCGCACTCCGTTGGGGAGCATCAGACGTCCTTCACGGTAGCGGATCTTTCCGTTCAAAGCAGATGCGTAGTGCTGTTTCAGGAGCGGCGAGGAATCGAGAGCCTGGCGAATATTCTCCAGATGCAGGATCGCCTGGTCCAGCGTATCGGAAATGATCCAGATGTACGGTTCCGTCCCTTCCAGCGCACAGCGCAGCGGGTACGCAAGCGTACCGATCGTCGATTTCGCATTCCCTCGGGGAGCCAGCAGATTCAGCCGGCTTCCGCGATGCGCATCAAACTGTTCCAGTTTTCGAAACATCCACCGGTGCATTCGCGACGGAGTTCGGCAAAAGTACTCCGGCAGGAACGTTAGGCACCAGTCTTCAAATCCGTTCCCGCTCAGTTTTTCCATCCGCTGTACTCTTCTCGCCTGTCCGTGAGTCCTGGCAAAAACCGGGCGAAAACGCCGAATGAAATTTTCCAGTGCCTGGATCTCCAAAGGAGAGCCTCCCTCGGGCCGCATGGCTCACCGCCTTTCTTTTTCTCTCAAACCAATTCAAGACTGCTTTCCCCTGATTCCCCCAGGGACCCAAACTAAAGGAGACCGCGTTCCGCATGATTTTTGCTTCGCGCAGATTTCCGGGCTCCCTTTTTCAGCTCCAGATCCCCTGACGTATCCTTAAGAAAACGCTCAAGCCGCGCAAGGATCCGTTTCCGGTCAGATGGGACCCGCACTTCTTCCGCGATGATCTCCGAAAGATTCCGCACGATGAAAGCGAGCTGCTCTGCATTGAAAGTCCCCGGTGAACGCAGACGGAATTCCTCCGGATTTTTACGCTCCAGGATCCACGCGGCCGCCTTCCAGTACCGTTCCTGACGCGCGGCGGCGTTGATGCTCTTCATCGACGTGATCTCCGCCTGCGATTCCGCCTGAAGAAGCGCGAGCGCAAAATCCTCATCTCCAGCCGCAGCTTTCTGGATCAGTGCCGGCGTTCCGCCCACGAAACTGGCGGCACGTTTCCGGGAACAGCCGACCGAAAGGATCGCGAGTACCTGATCTTTCTGTTTTGCCGTGAGTCCGGAAACCGCAGACCGTGTTTTCCGGGGCACTGACGCAGATTTCGCTGCCGTTTTTGACGAAACTTCCCACCCGTTTTTCAGCGCAGTTTCGGCCCCGCTTTTCGGCAGAATATCCAAATCGGTTCCCGCCTCACATTTTGAGCGGACACCCAACGCAGCGTCCGGAAGCTCCAGCTTCTTCTGAATCTTTTTGCCAGCCTCCTCTACGGTTCCTGCCGAGGTCTCCTCTGCGATTTTCGCCGAGGTCTTTACTGCGGTTCTTGCCGAGGTTTCCGCTGCGGTTCTTGCCGAGGTTTTCGCCAAAGTTTTTCCTGCGGTTTTCGCTGCGGTTTTCCTGGCGGTTTTCTTGGCGGCTTTTTCGACAGTTTTTTCCTTCGCGGTTTTGATTGATGATTTTGCCATAATGGAAGAGTCTTTCAGCAAAAAAGTGGATGAAAAGCCGAAGGTCTACGGGTCCATCGGCAAATATTCAAACGAAACGACGATTCGGGACCCCGATCCGCGATACCTGGGGATCGCAGACTTTTTGGGGCTGGAGGTCGCACCGCGAACCGTGACGGTCCGCCAGCGCGGAGATTTTCGGCAGTGCGCAATGACGGCGGGATGGCTTCCCGTAATGTTAAGCCGAAGCCCCATCTCATGATGGATCTCTCCGACCGCCTCCGCGAGCTTCATACCGATCCCGAGTCCCTGAAAATCCGGGAGCGTCACGAGCCGGCTGATCCGCCGTCTTTCCTTTCTCGAGATGAGCGGCATGACGGCACAAAATGCAGCCGGAGTACCATCCCATGTCGCGAGATAGCATCGGGCACTGAGAGCCAGATCGCTGCTCAGATAGTGATGGCGCGCAAACAGGGGCCAGACGTTTCGGGTCGTTCTCCGCACTTCAAGTCGAATTTCAGGCCGCCGAAGACGCCTCCTTGAGACTTTGCCCGTCGCCATATCAAGGATCCAGTCCGGCTCAAGCCATTCCGCGACATCGTAATGGCACGTGACCGCCACGAACCGCGCGGGGATCGTCCCCTGCCTGACCCCTTTCATCAGGGCCGCTGACGCACATTTCGCCACAGTTCGATCCACGACGCTCGTGAATTCATCAAACGCGATGATCCGATTTTCTCCACCCGGCAGCTTCGCCAGCGAAAGTGCCCTCGCAAGATCGCACCGAAATTTCTCCCCATTGCTCAAAACTCCGTACGGCTTCACCCAGCCAGGAGGTGAACTGAATCCCACTGACGTCAAAAGCTCCGTGATTTCCCGTGTCGAAAGCTCCGGCTTAAATCCGTCCACGACCGCCTGATCTTCCGGCCAGGATGCCGATTCATGGAAATCCGCACCGAAAAGTTCACGCGCCACGGTAGTCTTTCCGCTCCCGGAAGGGCCCACGATCAGGCCGATCTTCCAGTCTTCCGCTTCGATCTCCGGCCGCTCCGCCTCAAGGATCAGCTGATTTTTTTCCTCAAGCGAAACGTCAAAGATCCCGGCGACCTGCTGAACACGAAATGAATCAAAAATTGGCGAACTGAGAGTCAGCTGCATGAATTTTCCTCCTGAAAATGAACTGAAATAAAATGAAGTGGAATGGAATGGGACGGGATGAGGACACGGAATGTTCCCACAAAACGCAGGAAGATCCCGTTGATTTCCCCACAGTCCCAAACGAAAACGCATTCCGCTCCCGCTAAAGGTTCAGAAGCCGGCATTTCAGCCCCTCGGCATGGAAACGCTCGTAGAGTTCCTCCTGCCGCTCTTCCGTACCGCAATCGATCACGATTTGGAAAAGTTCCGGAATGACTGCCTCCTGCGGTGCCGAAACCGTTTCCTCCTCTGGAAGATCCACTCCCAGAGTTTCATCCAGCAGTTCGCGGACCGCCTCGGAGGACGTCTCCATCTCCGAGATCAGTTCGGCAAAAAGTTCTTCATTTTTCCCAGCCATCGCACCGATCGGGTCCAGCGTCGCGAGCAGTTTGTCCGCCTCCGCATCATCCAGATCCAGGATCAGGACCGGGACTTCCTGATTCGGCGTCGTTTCCGCACGCAAATGCCCGTCAAGAAGCTGGAAAGAACCATCCGGCAATTCCCTCGCCAAAAGTGCATCCGCGTATCCGATTTCCGCCAAAACGCCCTGGATCGCATTTTTCTGTTTCTCCGGATGAGTGCGCCAGTTCTTTGGATTCGGCAAAAGTTCCGACGCACGGATCCGACGAAAATCACGAATTCGGTCTTTAATGAACATAAAAAGTCCCTTCTCTGAAAACGAACAAACGAAACAAAAAACAAAAGCAAAGAATCAAATTTCCATTGAGTGAAATTTAATTCAATCATTTCGAAATACGAACACGCAGTCCACTTCCTAGAGATCTGCGCAGCTCCAGCTTTTTCAGGCTCTCTCCGAAACTGCGGCGGACCGTTTCCTCAAGGCAGCCAAAAGCAGGCCGGCAAACATGAAATTCCCAAAGAGCGAAAGCAGAAACAGACTTCGCCCAACGAAGGTCAGCCGCCAACCGTCGTCCTTCCATTCCGGATTTTTTCCACTCCGCGGCTCCGGCACAGAGTTTTCCTTTTTTTTCTCAGGCATTTTCGATTTTCCAAAATCTTCGAAATCCTCTGCAGAATGCCGTCCCACTCCCCAACGATCCCGGAAACGCGGACACGCATCCTCTTCGGAAACCTGCGGAGAAAGTCTCGACTCCCTGCCCGGCTTCCGCGATCCGACCAGATCCCAGGCCGTTTCCGTTTCCGCTCTACTTCTGAACTTTCGCAAAGGACCAGCCTGCGGATCCTTTCGAACGATCCGGTCTTCCATTCCGAAAACCTGCGGATCATTTTTTTCAGTCTGTTCCTCCTGAGATCTCCGCAGTTTCCCTCCATCCGCATCCGCATTCCGGCCAGTCTCCTTTTCCGGAATCCATTCTGCATCTGCCCCGCGGCCATCAGAAGAGGGTCGGGTTCTTTTGCGCACACTCTCTTTACGCGCACTCCAATCGGATCCATTTCCATGTATTTCCGGCGTATGGATCGCAGGCAGGTCGCGCAGTTCTTCCTGAAACGCAGTCTCAAAAACCTTAAGGATCTGCCCGCTCCATGTTCCGTACACGGAATGGCCGTCCGTTCCCCAAAGTACTCCGGCAACAGAACCATCCAATTTCATCATCGGGGCACCGGAATCTCCGGAACGTGCCTTTCCGGCCAAAACGAGAGTCTGTGCCGGCATTTGCGTCTCAAACCGACAGTACCCGCGCACAGTACCAAGCATCCAGAGCGTTTTTCCATCTGGACCGTACCCGCAGGAGCGAATAAAATCTCCTGGCCGCGGAGCCGTCTCCGTCAGGTGAAGCGGACGCGGAAAAGAGAAAGATCCTGTCCCGGAACCCATTTGAAGAAGAGCGACGTCCCACGTTCTATCGATGGCCTGGATCTGAACGTCGAGTGCCGGCTGGTTGGGGAAAAATACGGAAATGCGGACTGGATGATTCGTCTCGAAAAGATGTGCGCACGTCAGGACAGCACACCGTTTCTGCGAAAGCTGGATCCAGGTCCCCGTTCCGTAATTTCGCGTTTTGGCATTCTCGACAAGAATTCGGACCACCGATGGATGAGGCGCAGCGAATTCCGTACGAAACTCAGAAGAAACCGCGGTCCTAAAAGACTCGGAATCCGCACCGGGTACAGCATACCGGCCGACAAAAGGCACCGTACACTGCCCCCCGGGACAGGAAAAAGAAAACGAAAAAGCAGGTACCGTCGACACCACGGCACACATCAATCCCAATTGAATAAAAAATTTCAATTTGCGCATAAAATCTCTCCACAAATCCCCAAATTCGAAATTCAGTACGCTCGCACACCCCGTAAACTCAGTCCCGCACTCTGCTCTGCCTCAAGGTTTTACCGCACATACCGGCCTGCCGAACTTTCCAGTCTGCCGCAGATTCCCGCCCACATTTTCATGCAGATCAGCAAAGGTCCGGAAATTCAGCGCGGAAAGCAGCGGGCCTCCCAGTTTTCGTTTTCGAAACTCTTGCGCTGAGCAAGGATCTTCTCTTTCCGAATCATTTCGTAGCGTTTTCGGCAGGCCGGATCCAAACAGACCCCCAATCCCCAATTCAGGTCAACGATCTCTTTGGGAGTCAGCGAAATTTCCTCGGCACTATGCTGACGATCTTCAGCCGGCGACGTTTTCCTTTCTTTAGAGAGCCTGCTGCTCCTGCTCACCTTTTCCGTTTTCCTCTGCGAATGCTCTCCTGACGCCTTCGCAGCTCCCGTTCCGGACCGGACGGCCTTCCCGTGTTCCGAAGAAGAAGAGGAGGAGGAGAAAGGCACAGTTGAGGAATGAGGCACCGAAAAGGCGAAGGAAGAAACCGCAGACAGAACGGGATCTGACGAAATGTTGAAGGCCCCTGAAACGGCACGGGGAGGAAGTTCGTTTTTCTTCGATGTGCTCCAGACCGATTCCGAACCAATGGTCGATTTCATGAAATACTCCTCACGGAAAACTGGGAAATCCCGGTTCTGTCTCTGAACTTTCAAGCCAGAAAGAAACAGCGTTTCGTTCTTTCCCCAAAACTCAAATTCTACCAAATTTAAATCCAATTTCGAAGCAGGACCATTCCGTAAACCAAAGCACAAAACATCAGACTCTGAATTCCGATCTTCCGATCAGGGCACAAAAAAAGCCCAACGCAGTGTCTGGCAAAAACCAGATTCTGTGTTGGGCTTCGCTTCGTACCGGATGTTCCGGCCTTTTGAATACCGCACTTCCTGTCGGGATCCCCCGCAAGGAAACGATCAAATTTTAATGAAATGGGAGCTTCACTGAAGCGGGCTCCGCTGCGTTTTTCGTCATGCGGTCCGCCTCCGAAAAATTTCGGGAAGCAGGAGGAACGTGAGCGTCAAAGTTTTCTCATTTCCTCCAATCGATACGCTCATTATACTCGGAATCCGCATTTTGTCAAGAAAAAAATTTCCCAAAAAACGCCAAACCTTCCTCATGTCCCGTAAAATCAAGGACGAAAAATTTCAGAAAATTTTTCTGAAATGGACAGTTTTTCACTACCCCCCCCTTGCGGAAAATCGCAAAAAATGGAAAATAGAGACGTTTTTTCAGACCGTTTCAGTTTATTTGAGAGCTGCTCGAAAACCATACTCCGCCGACACGCAAAGAAATTCGGGAGACAGAACCATGAAATCACTCCTTTCCGTTCCTCTTTCAGAGCTTGAATCACGGCTTGCGGTACTGGGTCAGCCGAAATTCCGGGCAAAGCAGATCCAGAAATGGCTCTTCACTCCGGGAGTCACGCAGTTTGAGCAGATGACGAATCTCCCGAAACCGCTTCGTGAGGCTCTCACGCAGGAATTTACGCTCCGCACGATGCACGTTGCGGCAATTTTGGGCACAGAAGCCGACCCAGCGGAGAAATTTCTCTTGGAATTGGAAGACGGAAACCGGATCGAAGCCGTGATCCTGCATAATGAGCAGGGACAGCATTCCCTTTGTGCGAGCACCCAGATCGGCTGTGCGATGCGCTGTGCATTCTGCGCAAGCGGTCTGGACGGCGTTGTACGGAATCTGACGTCCGGCGAGATCCTCGAGCAGTTTCTTTTTGCCGCAGATGTTCTGGCGTCCCGCGGGCAGCGTCTTTCTCATGCCGTCATCATGGGGATGGGAGAACCGACCGCGAACCTCGATGCTCTGCTCGATGCACTTTCGACCGTGACGTCGGAGAACGGACTTGGGATCGGAGCGCGCAAAATCACGATCTCGACCGTTGGGATACCTGCCGGGATCCAGCGTCTTGCAGAAATGGACCATCCGTACCATCTCGCCATTTCGCTTCATGCGCCCAACGATGAACTGCGCACCCGGATCATGCCGAGTAACCGCGGCACCGGAGTATCGGCCATTCTTCGTGCGGCGGACAACTATTTCGAAAAGACAGGACGCAGGGTCACGTACGAGTACATTCTGCTTTCCGGGATCAACGACGCTCCGGAAAATGCGAAGGAACTCGCCAGCAGACTGCGCGGCAGAAATGTGCTGGTGAATCTCATTCCGTACAATCCGGTCGACGAACTGCCGTTCCGGACACCTTCCCGAGACAGAGTCCAGCAATTTGCGCAGATCCTCGAATCGCACGGGATCCAGATCGCACTGCGCCACCGAAAAGGCGAAAAGATCAACGCGGCGTGCGGGCAGCTTCGCAGAAGCAGAAAAGACGGCTGAGTCCTCAAAACAGAAAGGAAGAATTTCATGCTCATCCCAGTCCATACAGAAGAATTTGAGATCGGTCCGGAGTATCTTGACTCCATGCATCACGTCAACAATACCTGGCACGTGCATTGGATGCAGCAGGTCGCCATCAATCATTCTGCCATTCTCGGATGGGATGAAGCACGGTATGTTTCCCGCGGATTTGCGTGGTTCGTCCGTCAGCACACGATCAACTATCTCCAGCAGATCTTCGCCGGAGACACGATCCTCATCGACACCTGGGTCAGCCAGATGAAGCACGTGACGAGCATCCGCCAGTACCGTTTCCGTAGAAAATCCGACGGAGCAGTCGTCGCGACGGCCCAGACACGCTGGGGACTGGTAGATCTGAAAACCGGAAAACCGCATAAAGTTCCGGAAGACCTGATGAAGTGCTTCATCGAACTTGGCGAAATGCTCCCGGAGGAATTCCAGAACTGCGGCCGTTCATGACGGACATCCGCCGGAGTAAGGAAACCTCGACA
>CAZRGJ010000111.1:0-8124 GCA_964599445.1 uncultured Planctomycetaceae bacterium
CATTGCAGAAGGCCAAATCGTCTGTATCGGCTCGCTCGTCGGTATCACCAAAATGCCTATCAAAAAGGGCGAAACTGGCGCGCTCTGTACGATCGGAACTTTTGAAGATGCGCCGAAAAACGGAAGCGGTGCGATCACCGCGGGCCAAATCGTCTACGTGAACCCGGCGAATGGGAAAATTTACGCAACGTCGGCCACCGGCTATATCGCTTGCGGATACGCACTGGCCGACGCGGCAAGCACGACGACCGTGTGCGACATCTACCTTGTGCCGACCGCCAAAGCTGGCGCCTAATCACGGCAGGGCGCCCACACACACGCCCCGCCGGGGGGAGGGACGGCTCCCCTTCCCCCCTCCTTTTTTAAGGGACCGAACATGAAAAAACTACTTTTTTTAGTCTTCCTTTTCTGCCTGCCGTTTACGTGCCTCGCAGATCTATACACCGCAAGCCGTGCAGCTGTCCGGGTGACGGTGCCGGATGCCATTGGCTCAGGTATCGTAGTAGGAAGTGAAGGTGCTTTTTACTATGCGCTGACCAACGCACACGTGGCGACAGCTCAAAGGGTGAAGGTGGAATTTTTCGACGCTGGCAAGGTCACGGAGTTCACCGCGGAGACCGTCTTGCGCAATGAGGACGCCGACCTTGCCGTGCTGAAAATCGACACCCGCGGAGAGTACAACCCGGCGATCATTCCGATCGACCCGGCTTTTTCGATGAAGAGCGGGGACGTGCTGGCCACATGCGGTCACCCTCTGGGAGAAAGTCCGACCCTGTATTTTGCGTCCTACGTCGGACAGGATACCACATACGGGATCAAATTCACCCCCGCGCCGAAGCAGGGACGGAGCGGATCAGCACTTTTGGCGTCTGACGGCTCACGGGTAGTGGGGATCATCTACGCCTACACGACCGACGCGGCAGGGCGAAAGATAGGGCTTGCGATCCCTGCACGCTTTATCGCCTCCTTTTTTGGGGAAGCCCTCACAGGTCACAAAGTGAAGGCAAGCTGGGCCGTGCCGAAATGCCCCCGGCTTATCAAGCTCAAAGCGGAATCGATCCTCACCGATGCGGAAATCGGGACCGATCCGGAACGTGACGCAGATACCGTTCCTCTGGGACCGCCTGCTCCGGAGCCTTTCTCACCCGGCACGGGAGGCGTCCCCTCGGCGTTCTGGAACCGCCCGCCGTACGGGACCTTTTGGGAAAGACTCCGGCAGAGGCAGCGGACACGCCCGCGCTTTTTCATGCGCCCGCCGTGGGACAGCTCACCGGCTCCGTCACCGTCTCCGGCTCCCTCTGGTCCAGACGTAGACCAAAGCGGCTGGCCGTACACGCTGGACGATGCGCCGATCAGCGGGCCTATCGTGCCGGTCCAGTATCCCTACCCTTTTCAGTATGAACCCCTGCCGGGAACGTGCCCCGGCGGGAATTGCCCGACCTTGCCGAAAGCACAGCCCGCTATCCCGGCCACGCCGACCGAAAAGATACCGCTGGAGATAGCGGAACCGGCTGACGCAGACGAACTTTCCGGATCCGGAAAGTTGACGTCCGACGATCTGAAGCCTCTTGAAAAGCGCGTCGGTGCTCTGGAATCAGAGGTCAAGAAGCTGAAAGAAGCTCCGGCACGCGTTCCTGCCGACATCGTATCCCGGCTGGAAAGTGTAGAATCGGGCTTGCGGAAAGTGGAGACCGAACAGGCCGGCTTTTTCGACCGAAAGACGATCCCTGACGGAGTGGAAGAAGGTCTGAAAAAAGGCCTCGAAGAGTCCACACGGCTTGCGCTTGAAGACCTGAAGCTGGAATTCGGGGAGAGCACAAAGGCGATGCTGACCGACGCGCAGAAGTCGATGAAAGAAAGCGCAGATGCTTTTGAAAAGACCGCGAAGGCTTTTCAGCAGAGCGCGGAAGGAGTCAAGGCGAACTTCGACGAAATCAGCCTTTTTTGTAAAATCGTCACCATATCAATGAGTCTTCTTTCAACGGCCGGAACCGTTCTTTTGGCAGTGAAGGCGTGGAAAGTAGGAAAGGATGGAATGAAAAATGGATGAACTGAAGCAGGAAAAAGCAGACCTGAAAGAGTGGGAGGCTTGGACACATACGATCCTTGCGACGATGCAGGAGACGCTCACCACCGGCTCCGTCACGATCACTTTTTCGGCGGAAAAAGGGACGATACGGTACGCTGGATTTACCTTCCATAAAAGGGGGAAAGATGGAGATGGAGATGAATAAGCTGAACTGGAAGTGGGGGGAGACCTCCCCCCTATGCGTCCAGACCGCGACCGGGCACATCAAGGCGGGCGACCTGCTATGGCTCGACGACTACGGCACGTGCTGGAGTCACCGTGACTTCGTGACGGCGAACGAAAACTTCGGCAAAACGGACGTGCGAAAGCACTTTTCAGCACGTTTTGTGGGCGTGGCGATGCAAAGCTCGACGCAGACGGGGAAGTGTATCCGGGTGGCGACCGGGGGAACTTTTGACTTTCCAGCCGATGAAGACCTCGGCAAAGGTGCGATCATCGGGGACTTTTTCGGTCCGTCTTTTGATGCAGACGGACGGCTGACCCGCACACTGGAGCCGGTATCGAAAGCCGAAAGCGTCGGACGTATCGGCCACACGCTGGACGTACCGGCAGGACGCGTCTATATCCGGATCAAAGGCCATAAGACAGACTGACACAGAGGGGAAAATGGGGAAGACCACTTACCAGAACATCATCAACATTCCCGGATCCGGTACGGATATGGTGAAGGACAACGTAAACATCGGCGGGGACATCGTCACGAACTTCAAGTCGATCGCAGATCAAATCCACCCCGACGGGACGGGTGCGCTTGCGGTGGGATGCGCGAACTCCAACCTTGAGGACACCTACGCAAGCTCAGAAAGCATGCCGGGTGCACAGGGCCTGCACATCATCAACAATAACATCATGGGCTACGCCTCGGAGGATGCGCTCGCAAGCACGCAGTACGTCGACACCGGCTCCGGCTCTTACTCGGTCACGGTATACGGCGTGGGAAGCGGAGCTTTTATGAAAGGGATCCTTTTGCGGTGCCCCTACAGCACAAAGACGCTCTTGAACGTGCCATACGCAGGTGCTATGGTGGTGCACTACGACATCATCGCCTTTAACGGCAGCAGCTTAAGCGTGGAAACGGGCACTTTAAAAGTCTTTGCTACGGGGATTGAAGGCGACACCAGCACTTCCTACGGCACTTTCAACGTATCGAATGGCGACCTCGAATTTTACGCCTCGCAAGCGTGGGACGCGATCCAGATAGGCCTTCGGGGGACGATCCTTGCCGGGTCCAGCTACGAACTTAACAGTTGGCAATCCGGGAACGAGTATTTTTCCGGGTCATCGTACTAAAGGGGAAGTCATGAAGTGCTATGTTTTGAACCTCGAAACGTCAACTGACCGTCTGGCAGACTTTACCGCCTGCTATCCGGACTTTCTGCCGGCTTTTGAAGTCTGGCGGGCGAAGCCTCCGGAAGAGTGCGAAACGCCGGAATGGTGGAAAGGAAGCCCGGAATTCAACTCAAACCGGGTCAACATGCTGGACGTCCTGACAGCTTGCGCCGAAAGCGGGGAAACCTTTTACTTTTTTGAAGACGACTGCTGCTTTTCCGCGGATGCGGCAGAACGCCACGAAGCCTTCATGCGGCAGGTGCCGTCCTGCTGGGAGGTGCTCAACTTGTGCGCCAACCATATGGTTTCCGGCTTGTACTCACCGCAGAGGATCCTGCCGGAAGTCTTGCGCCCCCGGCTGGCGTTCAACACTAACGCGCTTGTGCTGAAGCCCTCCGGAGCGGCAAAGCTCAAAAAGGCACTCGAAAAGCCTGCCTGGCCATGCCGTCACATAGCGGAACAGCCTCTGGGGTATGCTTATCTGGCCCCCGAAATGCGGGCGTACAGCCCCTACCAGAACTACATCGGACAGCGCGGATGCTGGTCCGAATTGTGCAGGAGGTACAGGGCGGAACGATGGTACAATTTTTTTATGCTGAAAGACCTTGACGGCGTGGTGAAGCCTGCTCCAGGTCTTTACGAAAGGGCCTAAAGTATGGCAGACGTCACCTATACAGAGCTGGAAGGTCTCACCTACTCGGAGCTTGAAGAGCTGGCCTACTCGCTCGAAAGTACCGGCTCCGGCGGGGACAGCGGAAGCACTGGTGACAGTGGAAGTACCGGCACGGGGTGCTTATGGACGGAAGAGCGAATATCCGCGATAGAAGCAAAGCTGACCGACATTACGTCACGGATCAGCACGCTGGCCACCGCCTCCGGCGTATGGAGCTACGGGTCACGGACGCTCACATCATCGCAGAGTATCGACACCTCGACGCTTGCGAAGACCGCCGACCTCACCGCCCTTGCGGCAGGGCGTACACTCGCAGACCTTGCGACACCGGCCGACGTGCCGACCGCCTCGCAGAATGCAGCCTCGGTATGGAGTGCAGGGACACGGACGCTCACCGCCGTGGGAAGCTCCGGTATCGCGACCGCGTCCAGTCTTTCAAAGCTGAAAGCCGTAGCGGATGAAACAAATGATGGCGTGAACGCGCTGAAAAGCGATCTCACGCAGGCCCTCGGACTTATCGCCCACTGGACGATCTCCGGCAGTACGCTCACCGCCTACGATGGAGACGGTGCCGTCCTTGGCACATGGACCGTCACGAAATCGGCAGAAGGTAGTATCATCGGAGTAGCCCCGCAATGAACGACTTTTTTGAAGTAGTCCGACGCTGGGCCTCGACCGTCCAGACCGTCTTTACCGGCCGTGCTGACCTCTGGCACATCACGACCGCCGGACTTGACACACCGACGCAGGGACGCGACGGAGGCTGGCTTTTCCAGACCGTGGAAGCGGACATTCAAAGCTGGAAGACATTGACGGCGGAAGCCGTCATGCCCTGGAGTATCGACACGCTGGAGGTACACACATGACTTTTTCTGTATCACCCTACGGGGGCGTCACGATGCGCCTTTTGGTTACGGACTGCCTCGGAGAGCCGATCCCGTCGGACAGTATCGCAGGGATCACATACACGGTCTACGCTGAAACATACGGCGCAAGAACACCGGTGGTGGGTCATGAAGCGATCAGCGTATCGACAGCCTGCTACCTCGAAGAGAAGCAGACATCGGCACACGGCGGGGAATATAATTTTGAACATCGGATCAGTGCGGCAAATGCCCTTCCTTTTCCGGAACTGAATCAAAAATATTGTATAGTGTACATTTTCACTGACAGTATTGGGGAACCTCACCCGCACGAAAGCCTTTGTTTTACGGAGACGACATGACGCAGACATACATGGACCGCGCGGCGACTGCCGCCTTCCTGAAGATGCTGACGCTGGACGGAAGAGAAATCGTCTACCATGACGGAAAGACGGGAAACACACTCAAAATCGCCGTACTGGTAGACGAACTCACACCGGAAGCCCGCGACTTTCTGAAAGTCTCGGCCGACCGAAAAGTCATTCAGATCACCGCCCTTGCGTCTGCTCTCAAACTCAACGAAACCGCGACTTCCTTACCACGCAGAGGGGATTCTCTTGAGTTTAGAGGGCAGACCTGGGGCCTGATTCCAGGTGGAAACCGCCGCTTTTACGACTATGAAGAAAGCGGGGGCGTTACGATCACCTTTTACGCACAGGCGGAAAGCTGAAAGGAGGAGACATGGCACAGCCTTTTATCGTACCGATCATGGAAGCCCTGACGGACTACATCGCAGAAAACGCAGACTCTCTCGGACTGGCTCCGGACAGGATCCGACGGAGCTACACGCCGAACGTAGACGTGGAAACCCTTACAGGCGGCGAAGCTCTGGTCATCGTCTACTTTTCTGACGCTGAAAAGGACGCGGAAGAGGAAGACCTGACGGCCGGGGCTTTTTGGAAGCTCATGGCAGACGTCATCTACGCCGAAAAGCTATACTCGCTCGACGTCTCGCAGGTGGACGCCTGTATCACCATGCACGAAAAGCTCGCGGATCTTTTCAATGCTTTTGAGTCCCTCACGCTCCCCGACGGACGGACGGCACACGTCAAGACGGTCACGAACGGCGAAGCGGTGAACCAGGACGCGCTGGAAGCGTCGGAACTGGCGATCGGATCATTTCAGCTGGAATTTCAGATCTTCAACCCATATTGAACCTGACAGAAAGGAACACAAAATGGCAATCTATCGACCCAAACTTGGCATTGACTCACCCGTCTTTTTCGGCACGGAAGGCACATCTGCAAAGGACGGCACGCCCTTAAAGTACGGCTCCGGTCCAGCCGTCACGCTCTCGTATGAGACGGAAGAGCTGGACATGGTGGCGACCGGACTTGTGAAGGCGTACATTAACGGAAAAATCGACACGGCGATCACTTTCACCCTGAAAAATTTTCAGGATGAAAGCGGAGCCTACCCCGCGGATATTGCCATTATCCGCGCCGCTTTTGCGACCGGAGGCGGAATTTCATTTTACACGGACGACAGCGGAATTGGGGAAATCGACGGTGACTTCATCGTGGATAAGATGGACGAAACCCGCGAAAATGGCAAGGTCATCTCATGGAGCGTGGAGCTGAAACCCACTTTCTCCGGCCGTGCCCTCAAACTGGGGAACCGTACCGGCGGAACTGCCACCTGACGCTAAATTTTGAAGATGGAATCCCGGAGTTTCGGCTGACGTTTCCGAAGCTCCGGATCCTTCCAGTGGGTTTTAGCAATAAACATTCGGGTCATATATTCCTGGGGAGTCATCGACCGCGACTCGGCGAAAGATGGGAAAACCAACTCGCCCGACTCAATTTCCTTTTGGATCTGGGGCAGAAGATGGTTGTGCCAATACGGAGTTTTTGGTACTCTGGAATCGAACGCCGCTTGCGACAGAAGGAAAAGGTACTTTCTGCCATTCCAGAATACCCCGCCAAAGAAGAAAAAAAATGCAAAGACCAATGCGATATAAGGATGCACTGGCTGAGACGGTCCCAATATAAAATTTTCCAGATAATCAATTGCCGGAAGCGTGGGCAATCTGCCGGCAGAACCGATCAATCCAAAAATCAGGCCGGCAAAGAACCACCACAGGGAGCGGCGTAATATCCGCAGAAAAACAAACAAAGTCAACATATCCTAGACTCCAAAATGGCAGACTCGAAAAACGCGGAAATTAAAATCAGGACTCTTGACGAAACCGGGAGCGGTTTTCAGTCGGTATCCACACGTTTTGGAAATTTCGACCAACAGGTACAAAATCTTGAAAAAAATTTAAAGCCGCTGGAAGAAATTTTAAAAGCAGGGGTGGAGGCCTCCGGTGCACTCTCCGGTCTGGGAGCCGTAGCAAAGAACAGCGGGAACCTTGCTGGAGCTTTTGGAGACCTGCAAGCCGCCTTTCTTGGCGTCAAGGATGCAGCGGCAGAGGCGGGCAAGTCCATTGGTATCGTAGATACCGCCTTGCTGGCACTGACAAATGCCGGGGCGACTGTATCGAAAGTTTTCGGCGGGCTTATGGCCGCTTTTGAAGTGGGAAAGCAGCTGAAAGTTGGATATATTGCCCTCCGTACCGTCATTTATGAAATGGACGCAGTGCAGAAGGCCGCGGCAGTATCGACCGGTGCACTTGGCGCGGCACAAACAGGATGCGCCGTCAAAACCGGGATCTTGACCGCGGCGACTCACCTCTGGAACTACGCTTTAATGATGAATCCGCTCGTTGCCTGGACCGTTGCCATTGGAGCAGCAATCGCAGTTATTGGAACAATCGTTGCCGCCATGAACTGGTACACGGACAAAGAGTACGACAACACGGAGGCAATCGACGCAAACATCGACGCGATACGCCGACAAAAAGAAGCTCACGAAAGCTCGCGCGGCTTGCTGGAATCGTATAGCGAACGGATGGGGATACTTTCACAGAAAGAGAAGCTCTGCAGCTCTGAAAAGGCCGAATGGAAACGCGCCAAATTCCCTATTTTAAGGCATTTTGTGAATTTCTCGATTTTTTAATTACATTATTTTACACTGTTTGATTTTACTTTCTTCCCCGGTGTTTTCCCCGTTCTGAATGGTGAAAAAGGGAGATTTTTTCAGACGGTCTGAAAAATAGAGGCTGGGAC
>CAZRGJ010000112.1:0-3467 GCA_964599445.1 uncultured Planctomycetaceae bacterium
TTTCTGTCGGAAAGAAGTGGAATGAAACCGGCACGTCGCCGTCCAGATCCATCTGCACGACCGTCACACCTGCAGGAGAGAGCACACGGTCCGAGGTACTGCGGGTCGGTCCATGATGTTGGATCGGACCGGGGGAATGGAGCAGGACACTCTCCCTGGAAGCATAGGAACGGCGCAGGGTAAAACGTTCCTCCAATACCGTCAGTGCAGCATATGGCACCTCACCGACCTGCGGGGAAAAAGCAGATTGCGTCCCCAAATTCCCGACCGGCTTTCCAAAATTCTCCGTGAAGTTCCCGTACCCTTTGCCGTGGGCATCCGCCCCATCTCCTGCCCCGCCGGCATACTGTTCGGCTCCATTTTCCCCAAGCCGACAGTCCGGATCGGCGAAGTCGTCCGATTCTTCTCCGGCTCCGAAAAAGATCCGGGCATTCGGACAGACTGCGATCGTTTGGTACGGCGGCAGTTTTCCGTCCGGAAGACGCGAAAAATCGTAGTGCGAAAAATCCGGACAGAGATCTTCCCAGCTCGCGATGAAAATATTTTTCGGCGAATCAGGAAGACGGAACTTTTTGATGTGCGCCTGATGGGACGGAAAAAGAAAAACATTCTCCGGAAAACGAAGATCCGGAAGCATCCGATCCTCGATCGGCCGTTCCAATTTCCAGTAAACCGGGATCCCGCGTTCCTGAAGTCGGCGAAACTGTCCAGCAAGAAACGCAAATCCTCTGGCCCCGCAGAGATCCGGCTGAAGAATATCGCCCGTCAGGAGCACAAAATCCACATTCTGCGCGACGGCAAGATCAAAGACCCGTTCCGCACTCTGCCAGACGGCCTGAAGACACTCCTCACGCACCGGCGCAGGCAATTTCGGAAACTTTCCCCCGAAAAGCCAGTCGTCTGGAGCCTCAAGCATGAGTTTTTCCTCCAAAAGCTCAACATCCGAAGGTCCTGTATTCAAAAATTCCGAATCTGAATGTTCAGCTCCCGAAGAGGCAGTCCCCTCACCATTCAAAACAGGATCAGGACCTGCCGAAATAGCCCCCGCAGTCTGTTTGTCGGGAGTGGAAGGAAATGAAACGGCCTGCTCCTCGCCGGACAGAGCATCCGCCGACTCACTTCCCGCCGCCGAAAAAGGATGTGCCGGTTCCGGCGGCGTCCAGCAGGTTACGGGAAGGTGAAGCTGAAAATTTGATGCGTGGAGGAACTTAATGATTTTCACGTACGGCTCGTTTCGTCATGCCCAACGGCAAAAGGGGGATCTCAACTCGGCATTCTGGACACACTGGCCCACAGGATTTACCCAATTCACCTAAATTATACCACAAAGCGCGAAAAATTTCCATACCTCCCATCCCGCAAAATCCCCATTTTTTCACAAAAAATGCAAAAATTCCCGTTTTTTTCGGCACCAAAGTCCCCAAACGCCCCTTCTAGCCTTCCGTCAGAGCCTCCATTCTGACGTACCGGGCCTCCATTCCGAAACACGAGCTTCCATTCCGAAACACGGAACCCTCATTCCAAAGTAATTGCCCCATCGACATTTCGTAATGGACCGACTTTTATCATTTCTGCAAATTGGGATCAGAATGCACTCCGCATCCGCACCCTTCCTTTTTTCTGCCCGCTCACAGTTCCCGGCATCTTTCAAAATTCCCCCGGAAAACTCTTCCCAAATTCACTTTTTTTGGAAAAAATTCTGCACAGCTAGTGCTCCCCTACTGGACAAAATCACAAAATGTGGTAAAATATAGGTCCAAAATCGACACGGAGCCAGATTCCAGCGTAGGTGTCGACAGCAGAACCCCAAAAACTCAAAGGAGAATTTCATGGAACGCGTTTTCAATTTTTCGGCCGGTCCAGCCGTTTTACCGCTTCAGGTCCTTGAAGAAGCTCAGCGCGATTTGCTCGCCATGCCGGGCGCCGGAATGTCCATTCTCGAAATGAGTCACCGTTCCAAGCCGTTCCAGGCGATCATCGACGCCACGGAAGCGAACATTCGCAAAGTCATGAATGTCCCGGACAACTACAAAGTGCTCTTCCTGCAGGGTGGTGCCTATCTGCAGTTCGGTATGGTTCCGATGAACCTTCTGAAAGGCGGTTCTGCCGACTACATCTGCACGGGAACGTGGAGCAAAAAAGCACTTTCTGAAGGAAAGACTCAAGGGACGGTCCGCTGTGCATGGGACGGTTCTGCCGACAATTTCAACCATACTCCGGATGATTCCGAACTCGATCTGGATCCGAATGCCGCGTACGTCTACTATACGTCGAACGAAACCATCCAGGGTGTCCAGTTCAAAACGGAACCGAACGTTGGGAACGTTCCGCTCATCTGCGATGCTTCGAGCGAATTCATGTACAAACCGCTCGACATCAGCAAATACGGCTGCATTTATGCCTGCGCGCAGAAAAACTGCGGTCCGGCCGGCGTCACGATCGTCATCATTCGTGAAGATCTCGTCGAAAACAGCGCAGACGGTCTGCTCGGTGTCCTCTCCTACAAAAAAATGGCGGAAAACGGCTCCATGCTGAACACCCCGCCCTGCTTCTCGATCTACGTCGTGAAGCTCGTCACTGAATGGATCATGAACACGATCGGCGGCGTCGACAAACTGTACGAGATCAACAAGATGAAGGCCCAGCTGCTCTACGATGTCATCGACAGCTCCAACGGTTTCTACCTCGGCCACGCGAAACCGGAATGCCGTTCGCTGATGAACGTACCGTTCAAAATGGCCACCGACGAACTCAACGACAAATTCCTGGCCGAAGCGAAAGCTCTGGGGCTGGAATCCCTCAAAGGTCACCGCAGCGTCGGCGGTTTCCGTGCTTCGATCTACAATGCGATGCCGGTCGAAGGCGTTCAGAAGCTGGCTGAATTCATGAAAGACTTCATGCAGAAAAACGGCTGATTCTTTGAAAATGAACCAGGATCTCGTCTGCCTTTAATTTGACGAAATTCTGAAAAACAGGAAACAGAGTGTCTTCGGGCACTCTGTTTTTTAGGATTTTTCCCAACTTTTCTTCCGCGCCCAGCACCCGACATCGGAGGTCCCATGGCTAAATTCAATTCATCCCGCAGCAAATCTGCCCGTAATCCCGGACCGGTCGGACGGGTCAAGACGTTCAATCAGTCGAAAACCCGTTCCGGAGGCAGAAGCCGTTCGGCCGCATCCCGTCAGGGCGATGCCGGAAATACGCAGCATTCCGGAGGTCCGCAGCGCCGCCCCTTTTCAAATTCCATGAATTTCACGGAGGCGGATGCCTATGTGCGCATGGAAGCTCCGGCTCGCAGAGGGAAAGATGGGGCCTCAAAACACTTCAATCCTCTGAATTTCCTGCGTGCGGATGAAGAAGACGGTATCGTGAATCTTCCCGCGATGGACTACGTTGAAATGAACGACCGGGATTTTGCCAGACTGCGTGACCGCGGCGGGAAAAGATCCGGACGCGTTACGTCGGCC
>CAZRGJ010000112.1:3477-8083 GCA_964599445.1 uncultured Planctomycetaceae bacterium
GCGCGGTCAGGACGATGATTTCAACGCGATCGAGCGTGGACGGGCGGCATCCGGGAAATTCATGAAAGATTTCCGGGACGCAAAATCGGCTCGCAAACCCGCGAACGGCAGGCGGGACGGTCTTCGGACTTCCGGAGGTAATTCAGGAAAGGAACGCGGCCGTACGCTGACAGATTCTGCGTTTGCTGCGATCCAGAAACAGAAAGCCTGGCCGAAGAAGAGTGCACAGCGTAAAGATGCGCTCTCTGAAGGGGAACGGCTCCAGAAAGTTCTGGCGGCGGCGGGTTTTGGAAGTCGGCGGGACTGCGAGGAATTCATCGTGACGGGGCGAGTCATGATCGATCGTGAAGTCGTGACGGAACTCGGAACTCGCGTCCTCCCGCACCAGACGATCCATCTGGACGGTGAGCTGGTCCGCCGTCCGAAAAAATTCGTCTACTATGCGCTCAACAAACCGGGAAATGTCATCTGCTCAAACGACGATCCGGACGGCCGTCGGCGTGTGCTGGACTTCATTCACGAAAATGTTCCGGGACTTTTCGCGGTCGGACGCCTGGACCTGCATAGTGAAGGGCTTCTGCTGATCACCAACGACGGAGAGCTGGCCAACCGTCTGACGCATCCTAGCTACGCCGTGCCGAAAGTCTACCGGGTTCGTGTTTCCGGAACTCCGACCCGTTCGGAGATCGCGCAGATCTGCCGCGGCGTTTACCTTGCGGAAGGGCTGGCGAAGGCAGAAGAAGTGCGTCTGCGCCACTCATACTATGATGGAACGTCGGTTTTGGAACTGACTCTGCGCGAAGGCCGAAACCGCGAGATCCGCCGCATTTTGGCCAAGATCGGACACAATGTGCTGGATCTGGTCCGTGTTTCGATCGGCGACGTGAAGCTCGGAAAACTCCCGCTCGGAGCGTACCGGCCGCTGACGACGCAGGAAGTGCGCAGTTTGAAAAAACAGGTCGGTCTGACCGAAAATCGGACGTCTCTGCTTGCTTCTTCGGAGACGGCGGTCTCCAAAACGAAAGACGCAAAAGAAGAAAAGGCCCCCAAAACGCAGAAAGTCCAAAAGAAACCGAAGAAAGCGCGGATCTCCAATGACGAACCGGCAGAAAATGCGGTCTCTCCAGAGGCGGGGAAAGACGGTTTGATCCAGGACACCATGCCGCAGCCCCCCCAGACCTTGGATCCCCTGCCCCAGGACGTACAGTCGGAAGTTCCGGCTTCGGCAGATGCCCTCTACGAGGCGTGGAAAGCTGAGATGGACGCGTCCGGGACGGAAAAATAGTTTCCTTGTTGACGCTCCCGCCAACCAGATCGTGCACTCAAGACCGCAGAACATCCCGAACTCGGAGTTTCTGCGGTCTTTTTTTGTTCGAGTCGGCGTTTCTTTCCGGAAAATGCCCTTGACTTTCCGGAAAATTTCGCTAAAATGTGAAAAATGGCATTTTCGCAGGATTTTCTCCAAAATTGGGAGAATATTGAAAGATCCCGGAAGATTCCGGAAAAATTCCCAAAAAAAATTAAAAAAGAGAGAAAATCTGAAACCACCCCTTCAAACTGCGCATAAAATCAGAAAAGGGAATTCACGAGGAGATCTGATCCAATGAAAAAATCGTACTGGCAGCAAAAAGTCGTGCTGGTGACCGGCGGTTCCAGCGGCCTCGGCCTGGAAATTGCGTCAGCCTTTGCGGAAAAAGGCGCACGCGTCATCATCGCCGCCCTTGAAAAAGATGCCGTGGAAGCCGCAGTACGAACATTTCAGGCGAAGTCTCTGGACGTCACGGGATTTCAGGTAAATGTCTGCATTGATGAAGATGTGGAACGGCTGAAGTCGGAGATCATGGCACGTTTCGGCAGACTGGACGTTCTCGCGAACGTTGCGGGCAGAACGGACCGGGGGAAGATGATCCAGTGCGATGCCGACCATTTTGCCAAAACGATGAACCTGAATTTCATTGCGCTGGTCCGCGTGACGCACGCATTCCTTCCGATGCTTCTGGAATCCAGCGGGCACATCATCAACATTGGGTCGCTTGCCTCCAAGTCGGCTTCACGCTGGACCGGAGCCTACCCGGCCAGCAAACACGCGGTCGCGGCATACTCGCAGCAGCTGCGGCTTGAACATAAGGAAGACGGTCTGAAAGTCCTTCTGGTCTGCCCCGGTCCGATCCAACGCGAGACGGAGCGTCTTTATCCGCTGGAAGGTCTGGAAGATCTCCCGGAAAGTGCACGACGCCCCGGAGCCGGAGTGAAGGTGAGCCGGATCTCGCCGCAGATGCTGGTCTCCGCGATCCTTGATGCTTCGGAAAAAGGAAAAGTCGAGCTGATCCTTCCGAAAAAAGCTCGTCTTCTCTTCACCATCAGCCAGATCTGTCCGAAACTCGGCGACTGGCTGGTCCTGAAAAATACCTGAGAGCGGCGGCGGTCCACACAGTGTGCCGCAAAGTACTCTCGTTCACGAAAGAAAAAATTTTCGTTTGAGTGTTCATTTTTGAAGGAGAATTCAGATGAAAAAACTGGTTTTTGGTTTGATCTTTACCTCCGGCGTTCTCGCAGGGACAGCCGGAATGATGCAGAGTTTTGCGCGGGAAGTGTCCGGAGAAATGGAGATCCTGGACTCAAAAGCCATCCGTCTGGTCGATGGCGCAGAAGAACAGGATGCCGACGCCAACTCAAATGCCGACGCCGCTAAAAAGGCAGACCGTGGCGCAAAAAAACAGGCAAAGAAAAACGCACAGGAAAACGACTACTGGGTCGGAGCCTTGATCGGCCCGGTTCCGGAACCGATCCTCGTGCATATTTCGAAAGACCTTCTCGCAGAGGGAAAGGGCGTCTTCCTGAATGAAGTCGTTCAAGGTTCACCGGCAGAAAAAGCGGGGCTGAAGCAATTCGACATCGTGACGAAAGTCGGCGGCGAAACCGTCGATCCGGAATCTTTCATCGAAAAAGTCCGTGAAAGCAAAGGCGAAAAGATCGTCTGCGAAGTTCTGCGTTCCGGAAAGATCCAGACGCTCGACCTGACTCCGGAAGTTCGTCCGGCCCAGCCGCAGGGATTCCGTCTGCATCCGCGCATTTTCCGTATGCCGGGCGATCCTCAGGCCCAGCCGAATTTTGAGATCCCGGAAATGCCGGAAGAAATGAAAAAACTGATCCCAGAGGGCATGGATCTGGAAGAAATGCCGGAAATGTTTGGAGGTGAGCTGCTCCCGGAAGACCTTCCGATCCCGGATGAGATCCGCGAGATGCTCAAGAATCAGAAAAGAATGTTTCGTCAGCCCAATCCTGGCAGAGTTCCTGGCGGAATTCCCCAGTTCCAGTTCCACGGCGGACAGAAATCCCACATGCATATCGAAGTCACGCCGAACGGCACGCGCGTGACTCGCAAAATGGAAACGGAAGTCGATGGTGAACCGTTGACGGTCCTCTCCAAAAAGGAAGGGGAAGATCCGGCAGAACTTCTCATTGAGTGGGGCGAAGAATCCTACGAAATCACGGAAGAAGAATTGGATTCGCTTCCGGAAGAGATCCTGGATCACGTGAAATCTCTCCTGGGTTCCGGTTCCATCCAGATCCACTCGGACGGGATCTCAACTCAGCCGCTGACTCCGCCTCAGGAAACTGCGGAAAACGGGGATGCGGAGACAAACGACGGCGCGAAAGCCGACAAAAAAGTCAAATCCGAAAAAAAGAAGGGAAAGAAAAAAGCCGCTTCCAAAAAATCGGACGACATCACTACGGCGGATGACGCTGAAAATGAAGGAGCCGGCGACATTCCGCTGGATTCGAAAAAAATCATTGACCTGAAATGAGATCGGGCGGCCAAACGGGCGCGAAAAACTCTCTTCGATACTGAAAAAAAGGACGCACACGGGGAATTCCATGTGCGTCCTTTTTTGTTCGTGATTGGATTTTTCTGCCAAACGGCATTTTCTGAGATCCAGAAACCAAACGTAGACTAACGTTCAAAGTACCGGTAAAGAAAGCGTCCATCCGGAGCAGCGTCGCCGTTGAGATAGAAATCGAGGACCTCGCCGTCTTTCCCATTTCCTGCCGAATTGTCTGCCCACTTGAATCGCAGATCGATCTTTCGGTCTTTCAGCCCCAGCATATGCCGCGGGATCTTCACTTCCAGCGTCTTTCCCTCCGCACGCATGGGGACTCGGCCAACTTTCCGCCAATTCCATCCATTCTGCGAGCAGATCTCTAGAACGGCAGACTTTCCATCCGGCGAGCCCCGATTCACGATGTACTGAAAATGGTTCCAGTGCGGCATCTTTCCATCGAGGGAGACCGAAATGAAGAGGCGCATCCAGCCGGGGTCGGTGAACGGCGTCAGCGATTCCGCACACGAAACACGAAACGTGAGGGTTTCCGAATCATGCGAGACGGAACAGTTTGCGATGTCGTTTCGGCCGGTCACGTTTTCGCAGCGGATCGAGCCGTAGCCTGCGGCATTACGCGGCAGAGTATCCCGAATGGCATCCCGGTAGATCGGATCCTCGTTCGCTGCACGCTGAGGACGTACCCCCCGGAAACGCCGGATCCCCTGAACGAGCTGAAGATAGAAATGGTCCTGAAGGATCCCGGAAGAGGGTTCCAGATCGCG
>CAZRGJ010000113.1:0-8065 GCA_964599445.1 uncultured Planctomycetaceae bacterium
GCAGGTCGTGGACTTTTTCGAGGAAACGACGGATTAAAAACAAATCGCGGAAGTCTTCTTTTACGGAAGGTTTCCGCGATTTTTCATTTCATTCCGGAGTGCCTGTGTTTCCGGAACTTCTTAACCTTCCTTTTACCCCTTGCCCTCCTTAACTCGCCATGAAAAAATTCATTTCGTTTGTGCTTTTGCTTTGGATCCTCCTGACTTCTGCCGCACTTTACGCCGACACTGCGGGCGGATGGGTGAAATATCCCGGAAATCCGGTCCTCGGCGGTGAGTTGGGAGTCTGTTTTGACGTGACGCTGCTGAAGGAAGGGGACCTCTACAAAATGTGGTTCTCCTGGCGTACGAAAAAATCGATGGGCTACACAGAAAGCCGTGACGGGATCCATTGGTCCGAGCCGAAGGTCGTTCTTTCGCCGACGGAAAGCGGATGGGAGGAACTCATCAATCGTTCCTCCGTCGTGAAAAAGGACGGGAAGTACTTCATGTGGTTTACCGGGCAGACGCGGACGCACTCCCGCATCGGGCTGGCCGTGAGCGGGGATGGGATAAACTGGACGCGGGTGCAGAAGGAACCTGTTCTGATCGCGGAAGAAGCGTGGGAAAAAACCTCGGTCATGTGTCCGCACGTTCTCTGGAATGAAAAGGAAAAGGTCTTCCAGATGTGGTATTCCGGCGGGGAACAGTACGAGCCGAACGCGATCGGATACGCGGAAAGCACGGACGGCATCCATTGGCGGAAACGCGCGGGAAATCCTGTTTTTGCCGCGGATCCGAACACTCCGTGGGAGCAGCACAAGGTGACGGCGTGCCAGGTCTTTCCGTGGGAGGGAAAGTACCTCATGTTCTACATCGGGTTCGAAAATGAGCATCTGGCCCGAATCGGCATCGCGCGCTCGGAGGATGGATTGACGAACTGGGAACGTCTCCCGGAAAATCCGATCATCGGACCGGACGAAGGAACGTGGGACGCTTCCGCGTGCTACAAACCGTTCGTGATTTTTGATGAACAGGCCGACCGATGGCTTTTGTGGTACAATGGGAGAAATCGGAGCATCGAGCAGATCGGTCTCGTGACGCACGATGGAAAAGAACTTGGATTTTCCAAATAAATCAAGAAAGCGTTTTGTGATTCACGGTCCGTTTGCCGTTTTTGCGATAAAGGAGTCTTCCCATGGGCCAGCCGCTGATCATTCGCACCCAGCTCTCGAACATTCCGATGCTGCGGGATCGGTACCCGTTTCTCTATTTCGAGCGCGGGCGGATGGAGATCGACGATTCCAGCGTCAAGTGGATCAGTGCCGACGGAAAGCATTTCAGGATCCCCGCGGCCGTCATCTCGACGATCCTGCTCGGTCCCGGCACTTCGATCACGCATGAAGCCGTCAAGATCCTCGCCTCGCTGAACGCGACCGTCTGCTGGGTCGGGGAAGACTCCCTCATCTTCTACGCGGTCGGTCAGGCTCCCACCGCGAATACGTACAATCTGAAGAAACAGCTCGCGCTTGCTTCCGATCCTGAAAAGTCTCTTGGAATCGCCCGCAAAATGTTCGCTTCCCGGTTTCCGGATGCGGATCTTCGCGGCAAGTCCCTGAAGGAACTCATGACGATGGAGGGGCAGCGCGTCAAGGCACTTTACCTTGAACTCTCCGAAAAATACCGCGTCGGCTGGAAAGGGCGTGCGTATGTTCCGGGTGAATTTCAGCTCAGCGACACGACGAACCGCATCATCACGTCCGCGAACGCCGCACTTTACGCACTCTGTTCGTCGGTCCTCTACTCGCTGGGGTTTGACCCGCGCATCGGATTCATTCATTCCGGCTCGCCGCTTCCGTTCGTCTACGATATTGCCGACCTGTACAAAGCGGAACTCGTTTTCGACCTTGCGTTCTCCCTGACTGCCAAACTTGGCGGCGACTACGACCGGTTCTGCGTTCTGGAAGCCTTCAAAAACCGCCTTCTCGAAACCGATTTCATGGGCCGCTGTCCGAAAGACGTCCTGAACCTTCTGGGAATCAAAAGTAAGGAAAAGACATCCTGACCCCCTGAAAACCGTTTCCTGGTGCGCAGCTGCCAGCTCCAGATTGAGAGCACAATGAAAGTATTTTTTAGACATTACGCCTCCCTTTCCGGACGTGCTTCCCGAATGGAATTTGGGAGAGTACTTCTTTGGGTTCTGATTTTGGAGATCGTGGGGACGTTTGCCTTTTCGGTCTTTTTCCCGCCGATCGAAGGTGCGTGTTTTGCTCTGGCACTGAACATTTTGCTGTTTCCGCCGTTCCTTTCCGCTGGAGTGCGCCGTCTGCACGACATGGACCGGAGCGGATACTGGATTGCTTTCCTGCCGACTTTAACCGTCTTCCTGCTGCTGTGGCTCCTTTTGGCCCGGGGAACGGTCAGGGAAAACCGATTCGATCAGAAAAAAGACTCTTTTGCCCGCCGTTTGGGAAAAGTTACGGGACTCTGCATCGTTTTCAGCTCGGTTCTTTGGATCGTTTCTGCGCAGATCCCGACATTCATTCCCGCGGAAGTGACGAAAGAGACGCATGGTCTCACGGAACCCCGATTTCCTGATGGCTCGGTCGATTACGGGACCGCCGTCATGATGCGACATGCGGAGTGTTTTGAGGATCCGGAACAGAATGGTTTTCGGATCCTCGCGGAAGAGTTTGGACCTGCGGTCTTTTGCGAACTCTGTACGTATGCCGACCTTCCGAAAGATCCGGGACGGGAATGGATCTGGCTCAAAACGTGCGAAAAACTCGGGCTGGATCCGAATCTGAAACCTAATTGGCCGGAAGCGGATCTGGATCGAACCGTGGAACTCTGCCGGGAGGCGCGGAAAAGGAAACTTCTGGAAAAATCGGCGGCCGCGTGTCTGAAAGAGATCCAGAACGCGGCGTTGGAGAAAAACGCGGAAAAAGAGAAGGAAGAGAAACCGGAGAAAAACGGGGAGTCGGAGAAAAACGGGGAAACAGAAAACGCTCCAGATCCCGATGCGGCGAAAATGATCGCGGAACAGGAAGAAGCACTGCGTCGCTTTCAGACGCTGGATCCTCTTCTGGACCGGATCGTCGAGGCCGCGGAGAAACCGTACCTGATGCCGTGGTGCGTAATGGAAGAGCAAAACTCTCCGACGTATACCGCCGCTCTTTGTGCAGAGCACCGCACGATGGCCCACGCCTTGGCACTCCGAGCGAATTTGCGTTTGGAGGCTGACGAGACGGGATCCGTGCTGCGGGATCTCAGGGCGCTCCTTCGGCTGGGAATGCATGCAGGGAAAAGGGGAGATGCCGTCAGTGTTTTGATGCAATACAGGATCGAGCAGATCGCGTATGGGGTCTTCTGGAAAGTACTGCTCTCGGAAAACGTCACGTCCGCGCAGCTGGAACAGTTTCGTGAAACGTTTCGGGAACTTTCGGAAAGACGCACGTTTCAGGAAGTCTGCGAAATGGAAATACTCGATGCGTACCGGCTTTTCCAGTGGTTCAAGAGCGAATATCTGGCATCGGTCGTCCTGAAAAGCTCCGAGTCAGGCAATGAAGTACGTTCGTGGAGAGCGCAGCTCCGGGATCATTTCCGCTGGTGGAAGAGCGAGATGGACGAAAATGCCGCGCGAAAGGTACTCTGTGAGCATTTGGAAATACTTCAGCACGCAAGTCTGGAATCAGATCCCATTCTGCGTCGGCAGAAATTGGAAGAGGCGGGCGAAGTCTTCGATGCAGACATGGAAACGGCCGCTTGGCGTCTGACGTATGGTTTTCTCTCCGCCAAAGTCCGTGCGGAGTGCTTGACGCGGATATTCGTCAACCTCACGTGTCCTGTTTACGCAATGATCGATGACGGCATGAATGCCGGAAACGCGCGCTTTCGGATGGCTCAGATCGCGCTTGAAGCGGAGATCTTTCACAGAAAGAACGGAAAATATCCGGAAACGCTCGAGGAGCTGGAACTTTCAGAGGAACTCCTCACGGACCCCTTCACGGGAAGAAAAACGTTCGAGTATCGTCTGAACACGGAAACGCAGGAGAGCTGGCAGAAACGTTTCGACGCCTGGCTGGTGCGGCAGTACCGTTCCGCGGATCGGCACCATATTGCTCTGAACACAGAATTTCAGCAGCATGGAACCGTTTCTGCGGAAGAGCTTTCGGAATATTGGGACACCTTGGAACATTCGGAACTGGCGGAGGAAGAGCTGCTTCAGGATGAGGAGTTTGAAGACGGCGCGAACTGGCTGCGCCGTCCGTTTTTCCTTTACTGTGCGGAAAATTTGAAGAGGGACGAACGCAGAAGATCGAGACCCGTTCCGCGAATGCTGGTCCTAAAACAGTCCCATGACCGTACGTCCGTAGAGGATCAGCGTGCTGCACGCTCCCCAGAGGACCGCGTTGATGAAAAACGCCCGATCCTGAAATCATGAACCGCGAACGAAAGATAGAAAAACGGAGAGAAACCCATGATCGTGATTGTCGCCAACTCGCTGCCGCCCGCCATTCGCGGAAAACTGAAACTCTGGTTTGTGGAGCCGAAACCGAATGTTTTCGTTTCCGGGGTCAAAGATTCGCTTGCGGACCGGGTCGTGGATCTGGTGCTGAAATACGTTCCGGAAAGTTCCGGTCTTCTGGTCTTCAAATCGACCCGAGAACCGCCGTTTTACCGCATCTACGCGCACGGTACGCCGGCCAAAACGCTGGACGTCCTGACCGGTTTCCAGCTTATCGTGGACCGCAATGACGGTTTCTGTTCGTCAAAGCCGGATTTCTAAAACACGGTCTTTGGCAAAATTCAGTAAACTGATCGGAATATTCCGGCCGGTAAGATATTTACTCTGCGCCTGCCGGAATTTCGAATCCAATGCATTTCACGAAAATCTTTTTCAATCAGGTTTTCGCCTTTCATACGAGTAGCCGAATTTCTCCCGGTAATTCAGGGAACTGATCGTATTTTCTTTTTCGCCTGCTCCGCGAGAGTCCGGTTTCGCCGGGTTTCGGGCGCGGTCAAGCAGTTGGCCGCAATTGTCGCCGACGAAGGCTGCACGAAGCGGCCGGTCCCCGTCGTCGTGCCCGACGTAAAGCACGTGCTTCAGCTCCTCAAGACGAAATCCGGAGTACGCAGGGGCCGCACTGGCGCGGACACGCACGAGAAACCGGTTCAGTTCCCGCGCACATTCGGTCCGTTCTTCGCGGGAGGCCGTCTTCGGCGGAATGCGGATCCTTTTTTTGTCTCCGAACGGCACGAGCCACTCCCCGTAAAGCTCCTTCAAAAGCAGGACCTCGACGGTTTCCTCCTCGGAATAGCGCGTCGCGGCCTCCGTGTCGTTTTGCGTACTTTCCGCTTTGGAGAGACCAAGATCCGCGAATCGTTTCAGTTTACTGACCTCTTTATCCAGCTGGCGTTTCAGCTCAGCATACCAGCCGGTCTCTTCCCGCTCGGCATACGTCGCTTCGATCAGCTCGCGCATGTCGTTGGGGATGGTCAGGTGCGTGCGTCCCTCAAAAACTTCCTGCGTGCGCATGAGGACGTACGGCGCGTAGACCGGCGGCGTTTTTTCGTATTGGGAAAAGGTCTCTTTGTTCTGGAACGGCGACTCGTTCAGGATCTCGACGACGCATTCCGCAGATTTGGGACGGAGCGGATCCAGTTTTTCATGACGCCAGAGCCGCCCAATGCGCTGGAGGAGCATATCCGTCGGGCAAAGGCGCGTAAAGAGCCGATCCGCGTCAATGTCGACCGACTGTTCCAGGACCTGCGTTCCGACGAGGATCTTGCCGCCTGCGCGTTTCTGTCCCGATTTTCCGTACTTCTCGACCCAGAGATCTTCCCGTTCACGTCGGGCAAATTCCTGAAAACGCGAGTGGATGAGGCCAACTTCCACCTCCGCAGGCCGAGAGTTGGAAATACGGCGGAAGACTTCCTGCGCGTCGCCGACCGTGTTTTCGATCCAGAGGACGCACTCGCCCCGCATGGCGCATTCCATGGCCGTGTTCAGCGAGTCTTCGAGCGACGAACTGTGGACGATCCGAACTTTCTTGGAGCGCATTCCTGAGCGGTCCAGCTCCGGATAGAAAACGCCCTCTTTATCGCGAATGCTCAAAAGCGGGTAGGGCACTTTGGACGCATTTTCCAGCGTATTTTCCGAATTTTCAAGCTCAAGCAGGCCGTTTCGAAGTTTTTGCGTCAGTGTGGCGGACAGAAGGATGACCGAGCAGCCCCACTGCCGGAGACGTTTCACGAGTTGAAGGATCAATGTGCCTGTGTAGGCATCGTAGCTGTGGACTTCGTCCAGGATCACGACTTTCCCCGCGGCTCCGAGTGCCCGAAGCGCATTGTGCCGCACGTTAATTACCGCCATCAGAAGCTGGTCGATCGTTCCGACGGCAAACGGAGCCAGAAGTGCACGCTTTCGGCTCGCAAACCAGGAATCCGCCTTCGGTCCTTCCGACTGGAAACCTTTTTCGCCGTCATTTTGGAAGGAATTCTTCAAAGAACGGTCCTCCAGCCAGGATTTTCCGTGGACCAGAAGTGCACGCCGCAGAGTGTCCGGCTCAAGAATGTTCCGCAAAAACGGCTCGACGCGCTCGTGGATCTTGTTTGAGGTCAGCTGCGTCGGCAGAGCGAAATAGATCCCGCTGTGCCGATGTTTCGCAAGCAGCTCGTACGCCAGAGCCAGCGCGGCCTCCGTTTTTCCCGCTCCCATCTCCATTTCCAGAACGTAAACGCCGCCCGGTCTCACATTTTCCGGAGCCGTCATTGCCCGCTGAAGCACATTTGGCTCGAATTCCGGCACGCCCTCCGCCGCGAACAGTTTTCCGAATCCCAATCCCTGCCGACACGCAAACGGCACGAAACCCGCGTCCTGCACGACCTGCGCAAATCGCTCTTTTTCCGGTACTTCTCCATTTTTCAGCTCCATCCCGGAACTGAGCCAGTCCGCAAGGATCGTCAGTCCCAAAACCAGCGGCTGTTTCGATTCCTCAGCAGAAATGTCTTCCAGCTTGATCCCTAACGGCTCGGCATACTTCCGAATCAGCTTATCGACGAGTAAACGGCGCCGTTCCGCCCACTCCTTTCCGCCGAAAACCTCTGCATCATTGGGAAGACCGCCTGAATGGCTCTCTTTTCCGTGATGCGCACCCGCGATTTTGGCCAGACGGCGAAGATTGAGATCTGGAGCATCGAGCGTCAAAAGCGACGAAAGTGGGTGCGGTTCTTCAACTTCATTTGCCAGCCTCTTTGAAAAAAATGGATGGTCTATCTCAGCCGCTCTGTAGATCTTGCGCTGAAAGCAGAGTGAGACTTTCCCCACATCGTGAAGCAGCGGGGCGAGCAGGTCGCGCTTTTCCCAAAGGGAATCCGTCCGAAAATGCGAGAACCAGCCGTCAAGCAATTCCCGCGCGATCTCAAAGGCTGCCGCGGAATGTGCCTCCACCGTGCAGCCGGGACCAACAGTTTCAGACGCATTTCTCGCGGTCTTGGCCAGGCATTCTTCGAGAGGCAATACGAAGATCTCTTTTTCAGGTTTACTGATTTTCGGCGGACGAGGCATTGGGTGTTTTCCTTTAATGTATCTGGGGATCATGTCTGGTTTTCATGTTGGGATCACACAAAAATGGCTCCGGTAAAATTTGGGGCTATTCATATTTATCGGATATTCTCACTTCTGGCCGCGGCTGTTTTTTGTCCGGGAGCAGGGGAATACCCTGCCCTTGTAATTTCGGGGCGCAGGGCTTATAATGCATATAAAGTACCTTTTGAGGGGAAACGACCGAATGGAAAACTATGTGGGATTTAAAAACAACGGAAAGCTGAAGCTGCTTATTATCGTGGGCACCCGACCGGAGATTATCCGCCTGTCGGAGGTCATTAAAAAATGCCGGGTTTATTTCGATACCGTTTTGGCCCATACGGGGCAGAATTATGACTACAACCTGAACGGTATATTTTTCCGCGATCTGGAGCTTGCGGAACCGGAGATTTATCTGGACGCGGTGGGGGAGAACCTGGGCCGGACCATGGGCAACATCATCGCCCGGTCCTATGAGCTCATGGCGCAGATAAAGCC
>CAZRGJ010000114.1:0-8022 GCA_964599445.1 uncultured Planctomycetaceae bacterium
GTTTACGTTCGGAAGAGGATCCGGATCCCGAAAATATCCTCAAACATTTTCCCCTGCGTTTCAAGTGAACGCGCTTTCAGAAGGATGGTATCGTCCGGCGGGAGAATGACCGTCAGTTCGTCACCGGACCGCTCGAATTCAAGCGCATTGGGATCGTGGAAGTTTCCGTGATTCAGTGCGTCCGCAATACGCAGGATCGCGGCGAGTTTGCTGATGGCGACCCGGGATTCCCGCGGAAGAGACATGAAGGACGCGTGGGAGTATTTCGGAGCAGAACGGTAGCTGTATCGTGCGATGAATGCCGTCATTTCCGTCTCGGCACGGCGAAGACCAAAGATCTCCGAGTTGCCGATCAGGTAAAACGAATGCTTGTGGAACGACCGGTTGTTCACGAATCTTCCGGAGTTCTGAAGGATCGCAGAGACCTGAAGCAGGAGTCGATATCGCGGCGAAAGGCCATGTTCCGCTTTCATTTCGTCGAAAAGTCGGACCGCCAGCTGTTCTGTCTGGGAGGCGTGCTCCAGATCGACGTGAAATTTCTCCGCGAGTTTCCTTGCGGCGTCAAGTACGGCATCCTGGTAGTCGGAATTTTCGAAGCCCCAGACTTCACGTGCGATGGCGCGAAGAACGCCGTGGCGCATGGACGAAAGACTCACCTGAAATGAGGAGACCGACGTTCTGTGAAGGATCTCCTGGTAGGTCAGGAATGCCGGGACCGTCGTTTCCGCCGTCTGAAAATTCAGACCAAATGTCCTGCAGAGACGCGAAGTGTCCATTTTCAGGCAGCGTTCGACCAGGGAATCGAATCGGCTCATGCGGACCCGCTTGAAGTTTCCCATACTGGAAGGCTCTCCGAGTCTTTTGGCGACAAAACGCGGCTCCGAGCCCATCGTCAGGACATGATCGACTTCACCGAACGAAAAGTAGGATTCCGCCGCAGTGAGGAGTTCCCGGATCGCGTGCCGGAAAATGGAGGCACTGTTCTCGGGGAGTTCATTTCCGGAAACGAGCTGTTCCCGCATTCGGATCGCGCCGAGATTAAGACTCTGGGAATTCACGACCGTTCCGCCGCGCAGGACCGCCAGAAGTGTACTTCCGCCGCCGACGTTGACGATCAGCACATTTTTGTCTTTCGCGATGAAATCGTTTCGCAGTTCATCCTGGACCGCCGTCACGATGAATTGGACCTCTTCTGCCGGGTCGATGATCTCCACTTCAAGCCCGGTTGCGATGCGGATCCGGTCAATAAAAATGTCGGCGTTTGGAGCTTCCCGGATCGAAGCGGTCGCGACGACACGAATGTGCTGCACATCGTATTGGGTAAAGAGTTTCCGGAAACTCTTCAGGATCTCGATCCCTACGCGCATGGACTGTGCCGAAAGACCGCCCCGCCGAAACGTTTCCTTGCCGAACCAGACGCCGCGGGCAAGCTGTTCGAGAATCTCGATCCGTCCGTCTGAATACGACTCCGCGATCGTGCAGCGTATCGTATTGGTCCCAATGTCGACTGCCGCGATCATTTTCGGGGGAGTGATTTCTGCCAGAGTGTCCATTTGATCTTCTTTTCGATTTCTGAATTTTTTAGGGGAATGGGGGCGCGTGTCCCCGATACTGAAATTTTAGCACACAAAAGAGAGAAAGTCAAGGCCCGGCCTGTGCCGGAATGAAAAAGGATGGAAAGAAAATCGTTTTTTTCTGGTTTTTCAGGAAATTTTAAGAGGAAAGAGTTCCTCTCATCGGATACCGGAAAGAAAAGACTGTCGGGCGGAAAAGGATTTCAGAAAAATCCGGACGGATCGGCACGCGAAACGCCCGGATTTTTCCGTTGACGGAAAGTCAGACTTTACGGCGTCACGACTTCACTGATCCACTGATAGGATGGAGCCGCCTTGCTTTTGGCCTTCATCTGCTGCGGCAGGTAGCGGTACTTCTTGCGGTCGCCGGGCATGGTGAAATTGTCGCCTTTCTGCAGGATGATGTACTGAAATGGCATTTCTCCGAACGCTTTATCGCCGGCGGGCTGACACGGGAACCAGAAACCGTCGCCGTTTTCGTTTTCGAGGTAAAATTCCGCAAAACAGTGTTCCGGTACCCAAACCGTCCGGGCCGGGATCCCTTTTGCGCGGCAGATGGCGATGAATAGGGAGGAAAGTTCTTCGCAGTCCCCCGTTCCGTCTTTCAGAGCGGCCAGCGCACCTTTCAGGTCGCCGTTTTCGTATTTGATGTTGGCCTGGACCCAGTCGTAGACGGCTTCCACTTCATCCCACGCATTTTCTGCGTCCGTCCCGATCGTTTTGGCCAGCTTCGCGATCGCTTTATCCTTTGATTCGATCTTTTCGCTCGGTTTCAGGTAAAGCCCGAAACTTTTCGGAAGCTTTTTCGGATCGGGTTTCACGAAACCTTCCGTATTTTCAGGTTTCAGCTGCGTTGAAGCCTCACATTCGAAGCGGGTCACGACTTCAGCCGTTTCGCCGGCCGGGAGCGACGGGATCCGGATGACCATCAGTGCCGAACCGCCGCGCTGTTTCTGGATAGAAACTTTTGCATACGGGGAGTGGCGTTCCTCGGCAACTTTGACTTTCTGTTCCGGCCAGCTGACCGGGATCGGGATCGTCGCGATGACGCCCGTTACCGGGGCTCGCCGGGCCGTAAGCTTCAGACCGCATTCCCAGTACTGAATGAGGGAATCGCCAAGCTCGCAGCCGCCTTTGGGGATCTCGGTCCCATCTTCCGTCACGTCATCACGGAACTGACCAAATGCCGCTGCGGTGCAGAAAAGCAACGCAAGGGCTGAAATGCAAAAAATGTTCACTTTATTTTTCATGGGAAACCCCTGATTTTTCAAGTTTAGGTCAAAGAAACATAAAATCCCACTTTCTTTTATCGTGTGCGAAACCGATTTTCATGAGCAAAGAAGTAAAGAAAGACCAAAAAGAAAGACCTCCCAAAAAAGAGAGATGGTCCGGCACTTCCGCGACGCCCGGTACCTCTGCAGTTCGCGAGTATTCCTCCGCCTTCCCCGTCTTCCAAACCCCCCCGGCAGTCCATGAGTACACTGACGCAAGCGGTCCGCGTCCTGTATGGTCTCAGCGGACAAAGAGGTGCCGCCGGAATCGATCTGGTCTGCCCCAACGTTTCAGTCCAACGCGCTTGCGCGATTTCGGCAAGAAGTCCCCCTTGCGTAAAAATGAAAACGCACTATAATTAAGGGACTGAGTACTTTTTTGTTTTTTCATCAATTTCGGATTTTAAAAAGAAAAGAAGAAGGAGTCAGACCGATGACGAAACCGGTAAGTGACGTGATTGCGGAACTGCGTTGGCGCAAACAGATTTTTCAGACGACGGATGATGCGAATATCTCTGCCTGGCTGATGGAAAAACCGCGTGCACTGTATGCCGGCTTCGATCCGACTGCGGACAGTCTTCATGTCGGTCACCTTATGGCGCTGATGATCCTGCGCCGGTTTCAGAAAGCAGGCCATCGCCCCATCGCTCTGGTTGGCGGTGCGACGGGGATGATCGGCGACCCGAGCGGAAAGAGTGCGGAACGCAAGCAGCTGACGCCGGAAACGGTCGCGTACAATGTGGAATGCATCAAGAAACAGGTCGGCCGTTTTCTGGATTTCGGCGATGGGCCGGAGGATGCCGTGCTGGTCAATAATTACGACTGGCTCGCGAACAAAACGTTCATCGAGTTCCTGCGCGACGTCGGAAAGTGCTTCCCGGTGAATGCGATGCTGGCGAAAGATTCCGTGAAGTCCCGTCTGGAACGCGAAAACGGTCTGAGCTACACGGAGTTCAGCTACATGCTGCTCCAGTCGTACGACTTTGTGCATTTGTATCGTGAATTTGGCTGCGAACTGCAGGTCGGCGGAAGCGATCAGTGGGGCAACATCACGACGGGGATCGATCTTGCCCGCCGTATGGAAGGCGTTCAGCTCTATGGCATGACCGCACCGCTTCTGACGAAATCGGACGGCACGAAAATGGGAAAGACCGAGTCCGGTGCCCTGTGGCTCGATGCGGAAAAATGCTCTCCGTACCAGTTCTACCAGTACTGGATGAACGTGGAGGATTCGGAGGTCGTGAAGCTCCTTTCGCTCATGACGGATCTGGAGCAGGAAGAAGTCGAGTCGATCACGGCAGCGCATCTGGAATCCCCGGAAAAACGTTTCGGTCAGCGTCGAGCTGCGGAGGAGATCACGCGCCTGGTGCATGGCGATGAGGGACTTGCGGCTGCGCAGAAGGCGACGGAGATCTTCTTCGGTGCGGAGATCAAAGACCTCAAGGATGAGCAGCTGCGTTCGATCTTTAAGGACGTTCCGTCGGCAGAGTTTACGCGTGCGGAACTGGAAGCCGGGATCGGGATCGGCGATGCTCTCGTCAAGTCCGGCGTCGCGAAGACGAAATCGGATGTGCGCCGTGCCTCGGAGCAGGGGGGGCTGTACGTGAACAATCAGCGCGTCGCGGACATTCGTGAGCCGCTGACCTCGGCGAATCTGGCCAGCGAAAGTACGATCGTGCTGCGTATGGGCAAGAAAAAGTATTCGCTGGTCATGATCCGTTAAGAGAAACGGAGACCTCAGCCTGCCGATGGGCTTTGACGTGCTGAAGATACTGAAGTACTGACCGTGCGGGAACCTTGAGAGGCGGCCTGCGGGATGCGTCCGGAAATTTGAAAAAGGGAGGAGAACGATGAAAAAACGCCGTATTTTCCGCTGGATCCTGATTTCCGGACTCCTTTTGGTGCTGATTTTCGGAGCCGTTGGGGCCTGGCTCTGGTCCGGAGTTCATACTGTGCCGGAATATTATGCGGAACTCGCCATTACCGAGCAGACCCGGAAATCGGCAGAAGCAGACAGCCGCTCCATGGAACGCAAGGTCCAGATCCTTCGGCACAAGCTGCGGAAGGAAGAAATGTGGGTTCTGGAATTTACGCAGGATGAACTGAATCACTGGCTCGCCATTGCGATCGGCGAAAAGCGTTCCGGGATGCTTCCCCGGCGTTTGAAAGATCCCCGCGGAGTCATTTTGGAAGATCGGATCCAGGCTGGCGTGACGGTGGATCTGCCCGAATACCGAGGTGTTCTTTCTGTTGAACTCTACCCGAAGATCGTAGAGCCGAATATCGCGGAAGTCGAGCTGAAGAATGTCGCGGCTGGGACAGTGAAGGTGCCGGCCCGGCTTCTGGAGGAAGTGATCCGACAGGTCGCGCAGGAGATCTCGCTTCCTCTTGAAGTGCGGAATGAAGGAGGACGCACGATCCTTCGCTACGCTTTGCGCGAAGGAGATCTTTTTGTTGACGAGAAGGCGGTCGATGTGCACACGCTGACTCTGAATGGCAAGAAGGTCATCCTCACCGGCGGCGTGCATTGACCCTGGCGCGGGGCAGTATTTTTCGCCTGAAATAAAAAACGGCAGGATGAGAAACGTTTTCTTCTCCTGCCGTCGTTTTTTTCTCGCAGAATTTTCAGTTTTCGTTTTGAGACGCCTGCTGGCGTTCGTCTTTGAACAGCTTGTACTCAAAACTGTCCGTCAGCGCGATCCAGCTGGCCTCCACGACGTTCTCGCTCACGCCGACGGTACCCCATGTGCCGGTCTCATCTTTGCTCTCGATGATGACGCGCACATTTGCTGCGGTTCCGGCCTCGCTGTTGATGACGCGCACTTTGTAGTCGAGCAGCTGGAGATTTTTCAGCTGAGGATAGTGCCGGATCAGTGCCTTCCTCAATGCCGAGTCCAGTGCGTTGACCGGCCCATCGCCGTCTGCGACCTCGTAGAGCGTCTCATTCTGAACACGCAGTTTCACGATCGCCTCGGTGTAGATCCTTGATTCATCCCCTTTATTTCGGCCGGTCAGGTTCACGTGGTACTTCAGGACGTCGAAATGCGAGCGCATCTCCCCGGAGCACTTTCGGACCAGAAGATCGAAGGAACCGTCTGCCGCTTCGTAGGTGTACCCAAGACTTTCGCGCGCCACGACATCTTCCAGGATCCGCTCCAGCAGCTGGGAGTCGTTCCCGATATGATGTTTCTCTGCCATCGCCACGATATTGGAGCGTCCGGACAGCTCGCTGACGAGGATCCGGCGTTCGTTGCCCACTTCGGTCGGATGAATGTGTTCGTAGCTGCGCGAATTGCGGTTCACGGCACTGACGTGCATTCCCCCTTTGTGCGCAAAGGCACTTTTCCCAACATACGGCTGGCTTGCGGGTGCTTTTATGTTGACGGTCTCGTAGAGGAATCGCGAGCAGTCTGTCAATGACTTGATCGCGCCCGGCGTGAGGACATCGTAGCCCATCTTCAGCGCGAGATTGGCTGCGATGGAAATCAGGTTGGCGTTTCCGCACCGTTCACCGAAACCATTGATGCACCCCTGGACCTGAGCTGCGCCTGCTTCAACGGCCGCCAGTGAGTTCGCGACGGCCAGCTCGCAGTCATTATGGCAGTGGATGCCCAGCGGAACATTCAGTTCCGAGACGAGTTTCTTCACGATCGCGTAGATCTCCGTCGGCATGGAACCGCCGTTCGTGTCGCAGAGGATGATCCGGGATGTTCCTGCCGCCTCTGCCGTCCGCAGACATTCCAGCAGGTAGACCGGGTCTTCCTTGAAGCCGTCGAACGCGTGTTCCGCATCGAAGAAGACCTCTCGGCCTGCCGATCTCAGGAAGGAAACGCTGTCGTGGATCATGTCGAGGTTTTCCTGTTTCGTGCAGCGCAGGATGTCCACGACCTGGAAACTGGAGGATTTGCCGACCATCGTGATGATGGGGGCTTCGGAGTCGAGAAGTGCACGCAGACCTGCGTCGTCCTGAACATTCGCTCCTTTACGCCGGGTCATGCCGAAAGCGCAGATCTTCGTCGGGCTTCCCTCAAATGAGACGGACTTCATGTGCTGGAAAAATCCCCGGTCTTTATCGTTGGAAGCCGGGTAGCCCCCCTCTACAAAATCGAACCCGAGGCGGGCAAGATGTTCCGCGACCTGGCATTTGTCGTGCAGCGAAAACGAAATTCCCTCCGCCTGCGAACCGTCACGGAGCGTCGTATCGTAAAGTTCAATGTGCTTCATGGTCTTACTGTCGGGCTGGATCCTGTACCGGAATGCCGCGGGCGAAAATAAATGACTGGGAAATAAAAGTTCCTAAGATCTGGAACACGAAATGGCAAAAAATACGGCCGGCATGAAAAACACGGAAAGCACAGACACTTTGCGCAACAGGTTATTTTAGGAACTTTTTAATTCCTGAGAATCCGCGTCATTCCGTGTTTTCCATGCCGCACCGAAATGGGACCGAAAAAATCCCTTGAACCCGCCGGGGATTCAAGGGATCTTCAATTTTTTACGCTATTTTGATCCACACCGAATCTCTCAGCAGGTACAGGCGACCGTAATCGCGATGGCGGCAATCCCGCCAGCGATAATGAGGATCGGATTTGTGGAAAAAATAACGGACTTCATTTTGCCTGAATCTGCTTTTAAAAAAGGTTTCGGATCTTTTTGTATTCGGAAAAAGCAACCCGATGAGGACTCGAACCTCAAAATAGGGCACCAAAAGCCCTTGTGTTGCCATTACACTATCGGGTTGACTAGACCGAATTGTATCATACCGCGAGATTTTTTCAAGAGGGGGCAGTGCATTTTCTGCCATTTTTTCTCTCATTTTTTATTTTAATTTGATTTAAATGTCGGAATTTTCATTTAGAGGGGCAGAGCCCTTCTTTTTTTCGGGGGGTGGTTGAACTATTTTCCGTCTGTGATATGATGGAAGATGAAAGTGAGGTGAATTTATGGGATACCAGGAAATTTGGGCACCGTGGCGTCTGGCGTACGTGATGTCGACGGAGAAAAAATCGGAAGATCTTTCGAAGGATCTCGTTTTCCCTGATGGGGCGGATCCGAACTGCTTCATCTGCCAGGCTGCGGCAGACGGACCGGAACACGATGCTGCGCGATATGTTCTTCAGCGGAATGAGCATTCTCTCGTCATCATGAACCGCTATCCGTACAATAATGGGCACCTG